>JBEGRT010000130.1:0-4907 GCA_041180305.1 Pseudomonadota bacterium | reverse complement strand
CGGCGACGACGAGAACTCTCGCGTCGGCGGCAACCCTCACGCTGCCGCCTGGCGGGGAGTATTTCTACATCACGGGGACCACTGGCATCACGTCAATCACGGTGTCGTTCCCTGAGCGCCGCGTCACGCTCCAGTTTGACGATGCTTTGACCGTCACGGACGGATCGAACCTCCGATTGGCTGGCAACTTCTCAACCACGTTCATGGATACCATCACGCTGATCTGTGATGGCACGAACTGGATTGAGTGCTCGCGCTCGGTGAACTGACATGACGACAGTTCTCCTGTCAGCGTCGCTCACGCTGAGCGATCTGTACACCCGCATTGCGCGCGAGATCCACCGCAGCGACCTGTCCACCGACATCCAGACATCGGTCAACCGCGCGATCAAGTTCTACCAAGCCAGGCGCATGGCTTTCAACACAGTGCGCTCTAGCCTGACCACGACCGCGGGCACCGAGTACTACTCGACCGCAACGGCTGCGCCATCCACGCTGCCGAGCGACATCGGGCAGATCGACAGGATCGTCATCACGGTTGGCACGCGCCTGTGTCCTCTGGGCGAGCGGACGCCGGTAGAGATGGACGAACTGGCATCCGACACGACGACACGACAAGAGCCGTCGCTGTACTCGTTCTATGGCGGGGAACTGCGGCTGTATCCGATCCCGGACGCGGCCTACACGCTGACCATCAGCTACCTGCGCAAACAGGACGCTGATGCGACGTCCAGCGTGTGGACGAACGAGGCGGAAGACCTGATCTGTCACGCGGCCAAGAAGCGCATATATCGAGATGTGCTGCTAGACGCTGAGGGCGCCTCGCTGTGTGCTCAGGCCGAGGTGGATGAATACAAGCGCCTGCTGAGGGATGCCTGCCAGCTATCGACGGGCGGGCTTGTTGGGAGTGGGTGGTAATGGGACTCGAAACTGCAAGCTACATCAGCCAGCTGAACACAGCGAACCCGACCGGATCGGACAACAGGAAGACGGCTGACGATCATCTGCGTTTGCTGAAGACGGTTCTGCAGACACAGTTCCCTAGCCTCGGGGCAGCTGCCGTCAATGCGACTGCCACGCAGATGAACTACCTGGTCGGAGTCACATCCGGCATTCAGACGCAGTTCACCGGCAAGGCGGACATCGCCTCTCCGACGTTCACCGGCACTCCGGCAGCGCCGACCGCGAGCCTAGGCACCAACACGACACAACTGGCGAACTGCGCATTCGTCCAGACCGCTATCTCCAACGTCAATGCGAATGGCGCGCTGACGCTCGCAACGGATGCCGGCGCATCAGTGAGTGGCGCAGCAGGGCAGCACACGGTATGCACTAATGCCTCGGCCGTGACGTTCACGCTGCCAGCCTCACCGTCCAATGGGAACAAGGTGCGCGTCGCTTTCACTAACACCCTGTACACGAACGTCATTGACCCAGGCGCCGAGAAGATCCGCGGTGCCACCGGGGCGCGAACGGTCAACGCAAAGAACGCTGATGTCGAGTTTGTATATACGGGAGCCTCGTTCGGCTGGAGTTTCTGATGGCAGTTCTTTTTGATACCAGAACCGGGCCGGTCACATCGGTAGTCAACTATTGGTCTGCTGGAGGTATCGGTGCGCTTGCAATGCCGGCCTCATCGCTGTCGATCGGCAACCTGAAGGAGACACTTTCTGGCGCCGTAACTGGCGGCACATTCGTCACAATAATCAACGTCTCCGGGCGTGGGAGGCTAAATTTCGCGTGCGCCAAAACCAAGGACGCCACAAATCGGACGGTTTCTCTCAAGCTGACGATTGACGGGACTGTAGCGTTCAATGCCGCGACGGCTGCGGTTGCTAGTTCTGATTTCGGCCTAATTGGCATTGGTTGCGCCCGTGGCGGCAATGAGGTTATATACCAGCCCATCGATTTTCAGTCGTCCATGAAAATAGAAATCACACAATCTCTCAGCGAGACAGACAAAGTATCTGCGATGTACAATTACGAGGTGTGGGCGTGACGTATCGCACCTGGATGGTTGGTGATGCTGTGGTGGTTGAGTTGGATCGGCCGGAAGAGACTGTGCCGCGCCGCATCACTCCACTTGCGTTTGCCCAGCGTTTCACAGATGCAGAGGCGATTGCGATCGACATCGCCAGTCGCGCCGAGACACAGGAGGGCGCGGAAATCAGGCGCTACCTGCAGAAGGTGACGCTGGCACCGTCCGTAGATCTGGACGGCGATAACGTGCGCCAGGGCGTGTCGGCGCTTGAGGAGCTAGGGCTTCTTGCCAAGGGGCGAGCAGCGGAGATCATGGATACGCCAGCGCAGCCGAGCGAGCTTGCATGAACTGGATCCCCATCAACGAAGTCGGCGCCATAGGAGTGGTGGCCGACCAAGCTGCGTTTGACGCTCCTCCAAACGCGCTAACTGCGGCGCAGAATGTCAGGTTCAACAACGGCTATGCGGAGCGCGTTCGCGGCGAGGCTCAATACTCCAACACACCACTGGTGACACCCTACTTCCTGGCGCCACACGTGACGCCAGATGCGCGCTTCATCTGCCACGCGGGCATCAGCGCGGTCTATGTTGATGACGGCACGACGCTGACGGACATCACCGGCACACCACCAACTGGCGCTGTTGCTGACCGATGGGCCGGCTGCAGCTTCTCTGGCAACCTCGTGCTGACGAATGGTGTTGACGTCCCGATGTACTGGGACGGAGACACCGGCAACAACCTCGCGACGCTGACCGGCTGGGACACGAACTGGCGCTGCGGATCGATCATCGGCTTTGGGCCGTACCTAGTAGCGCTCGGCATCACGAAGAGTGGTGTCAAGTACCCGCACATGTACAAGTGGTCTGATGCTGCTGATGCGGGCTCCGTGCCGGCCAGCTGGGACGAGGCTGATGCGACGAAATTGGCCGGTGAGCGCGACATCGCCGAGACGGCGGACCTGATCGTTGATGGCGCGCCGCTGTTCGAGACGCTGGTGGTCTACAAAGAGCGCAGCACCTGGGCCATCAGGAACGTTGGCGGGAGCGACATCCTGCAGCACACCAGGTTGCGAGGCGACACCGGCCTTATCGCAAAAGGCTGCATCGCGCAGACACCTGTGGGACACGTGCTGTTCGTTCCTGGCGACGTGGTTCTGCATGATGGATCTGGCCCAAGGTCGATCCTGAATGGACGGATGCGCCGCTACCTGTCTGCCAACATCGATGCCACCTACTACGCGCGTTCGTTCGTGGTGGCGAACCCAAAATTCTCAGAAGTGCTTGTGTGCTTCCCAGAGGTCGGGAATCAGGTCTGCACGCAGGCTATCGTGTGGAACTGGGAGACGAATGCCCTCGGCATCCGAGACCTGAACAATGTCACGTATGGCTGCGCTGGCCTTATCCCCGAAACCGCGCTTGACTCTTTCGATAGCTCATCCGGCACTTTCGATTCCGACGAGACGGCGTTTGACCAGGACGAGAACAACCCAGGAGAGACGCGGCTACTCCTGTCCACCACGGATCCGATGATTCGGCTCGTGGACAGCGGGTACGACTACGCAGGCACCTCGTTCACCGCCTACATCGAGCGCACTGGACTGACGTTCGGTGCAGAAGATCGCGTCAAGACGATCATGGGCGTTCGCCCAGACATCGATGCTGCATCCGGAACCGAGGTGTCCATTGAAGTAGCCGGAGCGATGAAGGCGGGCGAAACGCCATCGTGGTCGGCTGCGCAGACGTTCACGGTCGGTGAGGACATCGATTGCGACATCTTCGCGAGTGGCCGCTACGTCGGCTACCGGGTCTCGTCGTCAGCCTCAACGCCGATGCGGATCCGCAATGTGTCATTCAACGTGCGCGTCGGCGGTAGGTTCTGATGTATCGGCCGAACGACCCAACGCAGGACCTTGCTGCGTTCCTACGGCGCGAGCTGGCTGAGATCGCCAGGGAGATGGTTGCTCCTGTCGAGGCCGCCAGATTCGTGACGCTGCATGCGGAGCCGAAGCGGCTTTCCGATGGCATGGTGGTACTGGCTGACGGCACAGACTGGGATCCCGGCAGCGGCGCAGGGCTCTATGGCTACTACGGCGCGGCCTGGCACAAGCTGGGGTGACACAATGGCAAATGACTACCTCGGCCTCGGCGTGTCCCCGGCGTATGCGGCCTACATGCGGCAGGCGATCGCGCAGAGCGACCCGGCGAGCCAGCTATACCAGTGGCACACACCGAATGCCATCACGTCCGAGCACTGGACGGAGAACGGCGACAACGCGCCGGTCAGCACCGATTGGGGGGCGCCTGATGTGACGTTCAACCCGCAGTGGCTGCAAAGCATCGGGTTCACCGGCAATGCCATCACGCCCGGCCACTTCGGCGACAGCGGCGACACGCCCGATGCGATGTCACCGGAGCTGCGGCAGTACATCGCCGACAAGGGCCTGCAGCTGAAGCTACGCCAGCTGCCAGGGGCGAACTCAGGACAAGCGCAGTATTTCGATGCCAGCGGCGCCCCAGTCGGGATGGCGGTGGACAACACGCTGGACCCCGACAAGGAATTTTCCATCGGGTCAAAGATCATGATGGCCATCATGACCGGCGGCGCTGCAGCTGCCGGTTTAGGCTCGATGGGCGGAGCGATCGGCTCAAGCCTCGGCGCAGGCTCGGGTGCATTCAGCTCAGCCCTTGGCAATGGGCTACTCAATGCTGGCATGGGCGCAGTCACTGGCCAGTCGCCAAACCTCGCATCGACAGCGGCCTCTCTTGGCAGCGCCTACATGGGTCAGCAGGGCGGCGGGCTAGGTAACTCGTTCGTCGAGGGAGGTGGTTCGATGGAACCAGGCTTCTTCGACTCACCTTCCGCAGGAGGCGGTATGGACTTCTTTGGCGGTGGCGGCGACTACGGCTTCGGTGGCGGCGATCTTGGC
>JBEGRT010000129.1:0-7939 GCA_041180305.1 Pseudomonadota bacterium | reverse complement strand
GTCCCAAGATCCAGGCCGCCCGGGCTGCAACTCGCTTTGCGACGCTGGTGTGGTGCACGGTCTCGAATGCCACTGCGTCGTAGCGCGCCCACGCTCCCTTCACCCGGGCACGCCCGGACATCGGTTCGCTCACCAGCAGATCAAGGCGACGGAACAAGCGCAGCGGGTGCTCTGGCCAGCCGCGTTCTCGGAGAATCAGCGAGCCCATGATCTGGTACTCGGAAAAATCGCCGCCACCGTGTTCGGTTAGCACGGCGTGGTCGAGAAACTGCAGGATCCAACTCAGTGGCTCGTCTGCCAGACGGCGGAGCAGGGCAGGTTCGAAGAGTCCGCCATTGGCGATGAACGAGCGCTCGTGGCTTGCCAGACCCATCTGGCGCTGAGCGTCGTTGTAAGTGCTGACTTGCTCGCGGGTCGTCAGCAGTTGCGGCCGGAAGGCCAGTTCCTCCAGCAGGCGCGGTGCGAACACCGTGTCTCCGTCATGGATGAACACCCGGCGTTCGGCGTGCCAAGCCCTGGCCATCTTCAGGTACTGCTGCAGGTACCAGCGCGCTGAACGACCGCGTCGCTGCAGAGCATCCGCGCGACGCTCAAGTTCACGCAGAGCCTCGGCGTGGCCAGGCAGGTCCTCGTCGCTCAGCAATTGCACGTTCAGATCTGAGGGGCAGACCTTGCGCAACGCAGCGCTGCAACGGGCCGGGGCGATGACCTCGATCGGCATCGTCAATTCCGCCTCCGCGTACAGGCTGAGCGCCAGTTCGACTGCGGCGATCGCGGAGGGGCCGCAGAAGATGGCGCACACTGGCGCTTCGTCGGGCGCACAAACCGAGTGCTGGGAGACGACGGTCACCGCTGCGGTTTCACTTCTTGCGCGCGGTGGCACTGCCGAGCAATCGCTGCTTCAGGGTGACCAGTTGCGGCGTGACCTTGGCCACCATCGCTTTCACCGCGCCACCGTCGTCCGGCACCCAGGTGGTGGTGGTCTTCAGCGAGGCGACCTCCTCGTCCGAACGAGCCTCGGAGTAGGCGTATGCGGCAATCGAGGTACGGAAGGTTCCTTTGGGGAAATGCAGCGGCTTGTAGCCGTGCAGCGTGTAATCCTTGGTCAACATCAGGACCATCCGGTTGAATCGGGGCTCTACCGAGGCCGACTGGCCCGTACGTGGATCGAGGAGTTCAAGACAGCCGCCATATTCGGGCTGCCAGTCCTTGTTGAGGTACAGCAACAAGTTCAGCTCTCGAATCCAGCGGCGATGCGCAGGGTGCAGGTTGAAGTCCGCGTGCATGTCCAGGAAAGAGCCCTCACCCCCCCTGTGCAGGCCGCCGCCGATGAATTCGGGATCCACGAACAGAGTATGTCCGAACATGTCGCTGATGGCTGACGCGAAGTCTGGCGACAGGAGAAAATCACGGATCTGCGCGCCGAAAGGCCCCAGGTTCTCGATTCGAGGGCTCTCGAATTTGTTCTTGGCGAAGATGTAGTCGTTGGATTTCTGGAAATCCTGATTGGCCTTGATCTCTGACAGCACGCCGTTCGCCACGTCCAGCGGCAAGAAATCGTCCAGTACCAGAAGCGGGAATGGCTGCCCGTCCAGGTACCTGTCGCGCAGGCCTGTTTGATGCAGCGGAGTGTCGGTGATCGAGATAGGCATGGTGCGTCGCCCTCAAAGGGTGAAAGAATCAGGAAAAAGGATCTGATCGTAGGCGGCAGCGACCGAGTGCCAGCGATACCGGCGCTGAGCGATCTCGGTCATGCAGCGCGCATTCGCGCGCAACCGCTCAGAAGTGCTGGACATCAGAATCGACTGCAACTCGGCTGAATCACGCCAGTACTGCGCTTGTCCTTCGGTGGTGAATCGATTGTAGTTCACGTCGAAGGCCAGTACGGGCAGCGCGGCATTCATGGCTTCGACCAAGGATGGGTTCGTGCCACCCGCAGAGTGACCGTGAATCAATGCCCTCGCCCCGGATCGTAGGGCGGACAGCCGACGCTGATCGTAGATCGGGTCCTTGAGTTCGAGGTTGCTGTAGCTCCCGAAGCGGGCCTTGAGCGCGCGTGCGTAATCCGAATGTTGCCAATTGCCGATCAAGATCAATGGCGACGTTGGGCAAGCCGAGAAGGCTTCCAAGATGATGTGGATGTTGTTTTCGGGTTCGATCCGGCAGATCGCGAGGTCGTACGTGCCGGCGTTGAACCGCGTCTGCCCGGCGTCGAAGCGTTCATCCAGCAGGACATGATCGCCGCCGTACGCGATGAGTGAGCTTTCCTGACCGTAGCGCTCGCGCACGTGGGTCTGGATGCCTTCATTGTCGCTGACGACGGCGTGGCTGTAGCGCACGGCCGCGGCTTCGGAAGCCTTGAGAACTGCCCTTGCCAAGCGCCCCCATTTCTGGCGTTTCCACTCCAGCCCATCAATGTTGGTCACGATCCGGGTCTGGGGCCAGCGGCGCCGGATCACCGGTAGCACGGCACAACCTGACACACCGAGTACCAGCAAGCTGCTGGCCAACGGCGCGCAGTGCCACAGCGATTGGATGTCGTAGGGTATGGACTGCCAACCATTGGCATCCAGTTCGATGTAGTGCAGATCGGCCTGGCCGAAGTGGGCCGGCCGCTCGGCCGGAGAGTGTTGCCGTTTGCCTGAGCACACAACAAGCACCTGACGATGTCCGCCAAGGTGCATGACCAACTGCTCGGCCAGCGTCTCGAATCCGCCGTAGCCGGCAGGTAATCCGACGGTGCCGATGATCGCCAAGTCATAAGGAGTGCTGCGGGTGGCCGCGATGGTGCGACTCATGGTTTGGTGGCGACGACCGCTTCGATGATGGCCGAGCAGTAGACGATGCCCAAGCTGCGAAACACCCCGCGCCCGATGGCGCTCGCCGCGCTGTACAGCTTGGCGCGGATCGGACCGCTCAGGTCCGGAGCGGCGACCTGGACATCGCCATAAAACTCTCGGTCCCGTTTGCCACTGGCCCATTTGCCCAGCGCATTGCGCAGCATGAGCAGGCCGTCATGCTGCGTGTGCGTTTCTTGAACGTGATAGCCCGACTGGTTCAGCAGATCGCGCAAGCCCTTGCGCGAGAACCACCATTTGTGGTGAGGTGGGTAGTCACTCTTGTCGTGAAAGCGGCGTTCGACGACAGGGCCGGCCACGATGATCCGCCCGCCCGGCTTGAGCAACTGGCGCATCTCTGCCACGAACGATTCGGGTTGATCCAGGTGCTCGACGACGTCGATGCAGATCACGTCGTCGAAAGGCCCGCATTCAGAGGCATCGTGCATGTTGTCGAAAATCCGACCATCCAAGCCAAATTGCTCGCGTCCGACTCGAACGGCATCTGCATTGACGTCGAAGCCGTGTACATCGGCGCCCTTGCGTGCGAGCGCCGCGATGAAGAAACCATTGAAGCAGCCGATCTCGAGTACTCTCCGGCCTTGCCATTCCTGGCTCAGCAATTGTTCGTGCGACCAACGAAATTGCTGGCCGAAGAGGTAGCTCCGCTCCGAGTATTTGTCGTTGGTGTCGGTGTACTGGAACTCCCGCACTGGGGCGCCTTTCGCCGGGGCGAAATGCTGTGTGCGACACGCAGTGCAGACCAGGGTGTCGAAATGGGTGGAAAACGGTTGAAGCTGCAGGTGCTTGCCGCAGATGCAGGTGGTTCGGGTGGTCACGAGACGATACCTTCCAGTCTCAGATGTTGGTTCAAGACGGCCTGATAGCTGATCGAGGGACGGCGGATTCGAGCACTGGCGAGATGCGCTGCGATGCGATCAGCCGCCGATTTCAGCGAAGCCTCGGAGAACTCTGGGTATTCGTCCAAAGGCAAGGTCACGACGCCCGGCGAACCCAGGCTTGAAATCGCTCCGACGTCGCTTGAAACGCACAGCAGTCCGTTCTGGAGGGCCTCCAGCACAACTGAAGGCAGGCCTTCGCGAAACGAGGTGAGCAGCAGCACAGCGCCGGGGCCGATGGCGGCCCAGTCGATGCGGCGCACCCAGCCGTGGTACGTCACTCCGGGTGTCGCGGGTCCCGCAGATGCCTCGCAGCCATAGATTTCCAATCGTGCATCAGGGAATCCGTTGTCCCTGAACCACACGAAACATCGCAGCGCCAAGGGCAGATTCTTGCGGGCGATGTTCTGGCCGACCCAGACGAAGCGCGGTGCGGTCGTCGGCGTAGCCTGGAAGTCCACCGCCTTCAATGGTTCGAGGATTTCCGGGACCACCGGCAGTTGAAGACCCAGCACCTGCTCGAGTTGACGCCTCGATTCGTTGGTCCGCGCCAGAGCCGTGACGCGAGGTGCGCCCTTCCTGCGAATCGCGTGCCGCTTGCCACGGAGCATGGACGTTTCTAGCCAGCCGCGCATTTGCTCACGCAGGCGCACCTTCATCGGCAATTGAGCCAGCATGCGTGGGGTCGGGGATTCACCGCCGCCAACCGGCCCCCAGACGATGTGCTTCGTCAATGCAAAGTAAGGTGACAGCGGCAGCCAAGGCAGCGCGCCGTTCTGGATCCAGACTGCTTCCAGAGCAGGTGCGTGCTGTTTCAGCCAGTGGCTTGCACGCCAATGCCAGACGGTCTGTGGCAACAGGTCTGTGAAGCGGTAGAGCGTCTGCTGTCGGGTGACGATTGAGGGGATGCGGACGACCCGCATGCCCGGGAACAGTGCTTGCAGCTCCTCAGCGGACGAGTTCTCCTCGAGGTCCGCGATCACGGCGAGGTCGAAGCCGTTGTGGGCCGCGTAACGAATGAACTCGATGCCGGCTCGGTACTCGGAGCCGTAATGGGTCGAAGCGTAGAACGCGCAAATCGCCCGCTTTGGCGCTGGTCGCTGCGCCGTGGGCGCCGCGGGGTCGTGCGGTTTCCCAATTGGTTGAGGTTCGTGCGTTGGTTGCATCAGGTCGTCTGAGGCTGCAGCGCGGGAGACGCGCCGATGGTTTTCGCGTCCCGCAGCGCCCGTGCACCGACCAGGGCGATGGCGAGCAGGCTGCTCAGGCAGGCCGCGACCGTGGCGATGAATGCTCGGTGGGGTGAGTCCGGTCGGTCAGGCGGTGTCGCCGGGTCCACCACCTGGGCGATGGGGATCCGTCGAAGGGCATCCAGCCGTGCGGCTTCCAGTTCGCCTGAGTAGACTTCCATGAGGTGTTGCTGGTAGCGGAAATCGCGATAGGCGGAATCCCCGCGCGCCGGTGCCGGGGTGGTGCCCTGTGGTGATGACAGCCCGGGCGAGGCACGCGCCGTCAGGTCTGCCAACTGGTTTTGAAGGGCGTTCAGTCGACGGATTTCGCGTTGCACGGCGAACGCGTCGTCGACGATGCCCGTTCGCAGCACCTGGAGGCGCGCTTCCTGAGCGGTGATCAGCGCCTGCAATGCCATCAGACGCTCGGCCTGGACGTCAGGTAGCGCCTGCAGATCCGACTCGCCAAACGGGCTCGACTCGAGCTGAGTCCGGGCCGCCTGCCAGTCGCGCCGGGCTTGCGTCAACCGTTGCTGAAATTGCTGTCGCCGGTGCCGTGCTTCCTGGTCCGATCGCGACTGCATCAGTTCCTGCAACAAGCCCACGTATCGGTTCGCGATGTCCGCCGCGCGCTTCGGGTCAGGGTCGTGCACCTGGATGCGGACGAGGCCGTCGGGCATCCGCAACTGGATCCTGACCCGGCGTGCCAAGCGGCTCCTGGCGTCCGTCAACAACGGCGCGTTCAGGACGATCCGCAGACTGAACTGGTCAATGATGCGGTCGGCCACCCAATGGCTCCGCAACAGCGACACCACCGTCTCCGCCATGTCTTCGCCCGGCAGGTTGTGAACGGTACCGTCGCCCTTCTCTGGACGAGCTTCGATCAGCGATATGGCGGAAGGGTGGCCGGGTAGGGGCTGTGGTGGGACGAACGTGGTCACGGCCATGTACGACGGCGAGACCAGTCCGGTCAATCCGACCGTCACGCCGGTCAGCAGCAGCACTCCCAGGGCCATGTGCGGTGCGTACTGGCGGATCGCGAGCAGCACCTGCCACAGCGTCGCCACATGGGCTGCCGCGCCCGGATGCGCGGGCGTCGCGGCCGCGTCCGGGTCATCGAGCGGGACGGATGTTTGGGGCATGTCGGCTTTCGGCTGCCTTCAGGCTGTCTTCGTACGGCGCGGCGCTGGCTCGGGTGATGGGGCGAACAAGTGGCGCTGGGTCAACGAGGTCATGAGACGGGCCATCCGGGCTCTGGCCCTCGCACGGTTCGCCCAGTTCGGGGTTCCCCAGGCAGGCGCCTCGCTGTGTGCTTGGCGGAGCGAGCCGGGTGCGTGGCTCTTGGCTTCGCGTTCTAGCGTCGACCGGGATCCAGGGATTCAGGCCGTAGCGCCAAGGTTCGGCTTCCAACGCTGGCGCACGCGGATCGCGGTCCACACCGTCATCATCACCAACCCGGCCATTGTCCCGAGCACGGCCACCACGCTGCGTCGCGGGCGAGATTTTCGTTCGGGCGGCGTGGCATCATCGATGATCTGGATCAGCGCACCTTCGCGACTCTCGTCTACGCGTGCCAGTTCGAACTGCTTGGCGTATGTCTCGAACAGGGCTTCCCGATAGCGGTACTCCCGGTACTTGTCGATGTAATCGGCGTTCGACTCGGCCGGCACACTGCGTTCGAGGCCAGCCAAGCGGCTGCGCAGTGTGGCGACCAAGGCCGCCTGCTGTCGCACTTCGGGTGCCGAATTCGTGAAGGCGTTCGTCAGCACGTCGAGTCGGCCTTCGGCTGCGCCAAGTTCAGCCTTCAGTCGGGCATAGGCCTCCGCTGTGGTCTTGGGCTCGGCGCGAAGCGCGGCAGGGTCGAAACCACTGGCCTGCAAGGCCTGCTGTGCCCTGGCCAAGGCTTCCTTGGCCTGACCCAGTTGCTGCTCGAAGAACATGCGCCGCTGTTGCGTCTCCGTCAGCGCCAGGCGGGCAGTCATGCGGCGCAATTCCTGCACGTAGTCGTTGGCCACATCCGCCGCCCGTTTGGGTGATTCGTCGTCCACCTCCACGACCAGCAGACCATCCTTCTTGCCGACCGACATCCTGACCCGCTCAGCCAACTCGCGGCGGGCGTCAACCTGGAGGCTGACCTCGTAGACCTGCTTGAGTTCGTGTCGTTGGATGAGACGATCGCTGACCTGCGCGCTCTGCATCAGGGCGATGTACTGCTCCGCCGGCGACTTCATCTGCCCGGCGCCGGCCAAGCTCGCCAGCGAGCCAAGTGCGGAAAGCGCGCTGGCGGTGGCGGACTGGCCTTGCTGTGGTGGAAGGAAAGTGGTGGAGGCCGTGAAGGTCGGCCGAACGGCGAAGCTCACACCCACGCAGACGATGCCGATGCCCAATGCGCCCAGCAGGATGCGCCAGCGTGCATGCAGCACGCCCTGAATCAGTTCGCCGATCGTGGGTGACGCTGTTGGAGAAGGACTGGAAAGTTCGGTCAGCATGCGCTTCGTTCCGGTCTTCAATTGATCGCGCTCTTGATGCCGGCCAGTCCGATGCCGAACTGGTACAGGATCTGCGTCCAGTCCTTGGCCTTCTGCACGAAGGTGGTCTTGTCCATCTCCTCGGGCACGAACACCGTGTCACCGGGCTCGACGCCGGTCTTGAGGATCGGCTCTTCCGACGAGAACCACGACGACGGCTTCTGCTGCGCGCTGATCACGCTGCCATTGGCGCGCACCACGAACAGGCTGGTGCGGTCCGCGCCTCGCGTCGGTCCGCCGGCCTGCTGCAGGTAGGACTCCAGCGTCCGGCTCTCGCCGTAAAGGAAGCTGCCGGCATTGAACACGCTGCCGAAGACGCCGACCGATGTCGGCCGGGACGGCACCTGCAGCCGGTCACCGTCCTCGAGCGCGAGTTCCGGCAGCGCCTGCGTCCGGGGCTCCAGTTGCAGCACGACACGACCTGTCGGCTTGAGCTTGCGCAACTGCTC
>JBEGRT010000128.1:0-6301 GCA_041180305.1 Pseudomonadota bacterium | reverse complement strand
AGCCACGGCCTTGGCGTACAGCGCCACAGCCTTGGAGGAGTCGTCGTTACCGGGAATGACGTAGTCGATGCCTTCGGGCGAGTGGTTGGTGTCAACCACGCCGATCACGGGGATGCCCAGCTTCTTGGCTTCGGCCACGGCGATCTTGTGGTAGCCGACGTCGATCACGAACAGAGCGTCAGGCAGAGCAGCCATGTCCTGGATGCCGCCGATGTCCTTTTCCAGCTTGTTCAGCTCGCGTTGGAACAGCAGGCCTTCCTTCTTCTTCAGGTTGTCCAGGCCAGCTTCCACTTGAGCCTGAGCGTCCTTCAGCTTCTTGATCGAACCCTTGACGGTCTTGAAGTTGGTCAGCATGCCGCCCAGCCAGCGCTGGTTCACGAAGGGCATGCCGGCGCGGTCGGCTTCAGCGGCGATGATGTCGCGAGCCTGGCGCTTGGTGCCGATCATCAGGATGTTGCCGCGGCGAGCCGACAGCTGCTTGATGAACTTCAGAGCCTCTTCGAAGGCGGGCTGCGTCTTCTCGAGGTTGATGATGTGAATCTTGTTGCGATGGCCGAAGATGTAGGGGGCCATCTTGGGGTTCCAGAAGCGGGTTTGGTGACCGAAGTGGACACCGGCTTCCAGCATTTCGCGCATGGACACGGACATGTGAGACTCCAAAGGTTGGGTCTGGAAACCACCGAAATCGGCTGACGCCCGGGCTTTTCACAGCCTGACGGCAACCAACACCTTGGTGCGGCGGTTTCGCGATTGATGAAAAAACTTGCGTTTGAAACCCGATTAGGGCCAAACCCGAAGATTCTAGCACGAAAACACTGCGCCCCGCCAGGGCCGAACACAGCCACAGGCAGGGCGCAGGGATCTGCTCAGGGGGCGTCAGCCCACTGCATCAGCTGCGGCGGCGCACACTCTTGCGGCTGGGCGCCTTCTTCCCGGTGGGCTTGCTGCGAGGAAGGCCTTCGACACGGCTGGCGCTGTGGCCCTCGTCCCGGCTGGCGTGGCGCCCATCCTTCTTGCCGCCGCCCTTGCCTGCACGCTTCACATCGCGGTCTCGCTGGCGCACCTCGGCCAGCTCCTCCTGGGCCGAACGCGGCGCATCGGTCGGCTCCCGATCTTCGCGCCCACCGCGCCCGCGGCGTTTGCCACTGGCGGCACCCGCCGCTTCGGAAGCCCCCTGCCCCTCGCGCACCAGGCGGAAATCGATCTTGCGGCTGTCCAGATCGACCCGGCTGACCTGCACCCGCACCCGCGCGCCGGTGCCGTAGCGCACACCTGTGCGCTCGCCACGCAACTCCTGACGGGCCTCGTCGAACTTGAAGTAATCGCCACCCAGCTCGGTGATGTGGATGAGGCCCTCCACGAACAGACCGTCGAGCTGCACAAACAAGCCAAAGGGCGTGACGGCACTGACCGTGCCGCCGTATTCCTCGCCCAGACGCTCACGCATGAACATGCACTTGAGCCAGGCCTCGACATCGCGCGAAGCCTCGTCGGCACGGCGCTCGTTGGCACTGCAGTGGATGCCGGCGGTTTCCCAATCCTGGGCCTCGGCCGGCGTGAGCTTGACCTTGGCCTTGCCCTTCGAGTTCTGAGGCGCAACGGGCAGACCCCGGGTGAGTTTGGCGCCACCCTTCTTGAAACTGCCCGGATTGGATTCCACAGGCGGCAGCACCAGGCCGTACTTGTCCTTGTGCAGCAGCGACTTGATCACGCGGTGCACCAGCAGGTCGGGGTAACGACGGATCGGGCTGGTGAAGTGCGTGTAAGCCTCGTAAGCCAGACCGAAGTGACCACTGTTGACCGGCGTGTAGATGGCCTGCTGCATCGAGCGCAGCAGCATAGTGTGGATCTGCGCTGCGTCGGGCCGCTCCTTGGTGGCCTCGGCAATGGCCTGGTAATCACCAGGCTTGGGGTCTTCGCTCAGCGTCACACCCACACCCACGGCCTTCAGGTAGTTCTTGAGGGTCTGGCGCTTTTCCGGCGTGGGCCCCTCGTGCACACGGTACAGGGCCGGGTGCGCGAACTTGGCAATGAACTCGGCCGAGCACACGTTGGCGGCCAGCATCGCCTCTTCGATCAGACGGTGGGCCTCGGTGCGTGTGCGCGGCACGATGCGGGCGATGCGGCCGTTGTCGTCGCACACGATCTGGGTTTCGGTGGTGTCGAAATCGACCGCACCCCGCACACCACGCCCCTTGAGCAGAGCGCGGTAGACGTCGTACAGATTCAGCAGGTGCGGCACCAGGTCGGCACGCTTGGCCGCCTCCGGGCCCTTGGTGTTGCCGATGATGGCCGCCACCTCGGTGTAGGTGAAGCGCGCGTGCGAGCAGATGACCGCCGGGTAGAACTGGTAGGCATGGATCTCGCCGCTGGCGTTGATCAGCATGTCGCAAACCATCGACAGACGATCCACCTCAGGGTTCAGCGAGCACAGGCCGTTTGAAAGCTTCTCCGGCAGCATGGGGATCACGCGGCGCGGGAAGTACACCGAGGTGGCGCGCTCGTACGCATCGCGGTCCAGCGGGTCGCCGGGCTTCACGTAGTGGCTCACATCGGCAATGGCCACCAGCAAACGCCAGCCGTTGGGCTTCTTGCCGCGGCCAATGCATGCGGGCTCGCAATACACGGCGTCATCGAAGTCGCGGGCATCTTCACCGTCGATGGTCACCAGCGGCACATCGGTCAGGTCGATGCGCTGCTTGCGGTCAACCGGGCGGATCTTGTCGGGCAGCTTGGCCGCCTGGGCCAGGGTGTCGTCACCGAACTTGTGAGGCACCTCGTACTTGCGCACGGCGATCTCGATTTCCATGCCCGGATCGTCGATGCCACCCAGCACTTCAGTGACCCGCCCAACGGGCTGGGCATGCAACGAAGGCTTCTCGGTCAGCTCGACCGCCACCACCTGCCCGGGCTGTGCATTGGCCGTGGCCTTGGCGGGGATCAGGATGTCCTGCCCGAAGCGGCGGTCTTCCGGGGCCACCAGCCACGCGCCGCCTTCATGGAGCAAGCGACCGATGATCGGGGTCTTGCGGCGCTCGATGATCTCCAGCACCTGACCTTCCGGCCGGCCTTTGCGATCGAAGCGGATCACCTTGACCCGCACCCGATCTCGATGCATGACGGAACGCATCTCCTGGGGTGACAGGTAGAGCGACGTTTCGCCATCAGCAGACACCACAAAGCCGTGGCCATCGCGGTGTCCCTGGACCGTGCCCTCGATTTCGCTCATCAAGTTCACAGAAAAAGTTGTTTTGCTTGCCATGCGTGAGATTTTGATGCTATAGTTCAGGTCTTCGCTGATCACAGCGAAGAAATAGTTGAAGCAGACAAGGCGCAAGCCAGGAAAGCGACAACTTCAGTACCTGCCCAGGTGGCGGAATTGGTAGACGCACTAGTTTCAGGTACTAGCGGGTAACTCCGTGGAGGTTCGAGTCCTCTCCTGGGCACCAGATGCAAGCCGCATGATCGAAAGGTCATGCGGCTTAATTCTTTTGTGGCTTCAAGCACGAAGCACACATCGATGGGCACTTCACCGCTGTCGTCATCACAACAGCCGGCCCCGTCGTCAGGCGCCACCACTGTGGGCCCTTCCCCACAGCGCACAAACCTGTCAACACGATGTTGCGAACACTGCATGCGTGTCAGCGTACCGCATGCGCGCCACGGCAAACCTTTCATTTGGCGGCCTGCGCATAAAAACATCGGCGGGCCCAAGCCCAGGATCTGGCCGAAAGCACTTTTTTGAAAATTTTCAGAAAAAAGCTTGCGAAGCCAAAAAATGCTGTGCTATAGTTTCGTTCTCGACGCGATGCACAGAACGCAACGAAAGAAGCGGCAAGCAAAGCGCAGAGAAAGTACCTGCCCAGGTGGCGGAATTGGTAGACGCACTAGTTTCAGGTACTAGCGGGTAACTCCGTGGAGGTTCGAGTCCTCTCCTGGGCACCAAGATGCAAGCCGCATGATCGAAAGATCATGCGGCTTAATTCTTTGTGTCGCCCATTTCTTGTCATTCATTTCGACACTCATGCCGGGTGCAGGCCCTTCCCGGCCAGACCATAAAAAAAGCCCCGTCAAACTCGACAGGGCTTTCATGCAATGTGGCGATCAGGCAGTCTCAGGCGGCGGGCCGGTCATCAGGTCGTTCTTCGTGGCGCCAGCGTGCCTCGAAGCTCAAACCACCCGTGATGTAGTCGATCAGGTACTCGGTCACGCAGCGCGGGTCCTTCTGGTACAGGTGCCCCACCACAGGCGATGCGCCCAGCAGTCGGGAACTCGACAAGCCGTGGATCAGGTCGATGATGGCGAACAGACATTTGATCTGAAGGGCCTCTCGAGACTGGTTGGGCATGGTGCGCCCCAGGTGCGATTCCAGCCGGCCGAAATACGGCCACAGCAGGTTTTCGACCATCTGGAAACCCTGCGAATGGGCCTGCCAGGTCATGCGCGACAGGAATTTGATCGACCAGCGCCCTTCGTCGGACTTGGCATACGTGACCACAAACGGCATCACCGCCGTGGCCACCACATCGCGCGGGGTCAGCACGCCACGCTGGAACAGCACATCCAGGCGGTGCAAGGCTTCGTCCTGGCTGGGCAGCAGCAACTGGGCCACATGCCCCAGCACGGCTTCGATCAGGCCTTCCTTGTTCAGGAAGTAATACTGCACCACCGATTGGTTGGATTGGCCGGCTTCCTGCGTGATCTGGCGCAGCGACACACCCTCGATGCCATTGCGGGCAAACAGCCGCAAGGCCGTCATGATCAGCAACTCGCGGGTGTCGAGATCGCTCTTGTTCACGGACATGGCTGCTCCCTGGCGGAGATTCAGTCTTGCGCGTGACGACGGGCCAGCGCGTCGGGGCGCAGGGTGTCGTACTCTTCGAAAGGCTGATGGATCCAGGGGCTGGTGGGCAGGGCGTCCACGTAGTACTCGGGCGTGTAGGTCGAGACACCCTTCACCCAGATCACGGCCGAACGCAACTCGGCGATGGCAGGCATGGCACGCAGGCGCTCGACCACGGCATTGAGCGTCACACCCGAGTCGGCCAGGTCATCAACCAGCAGCACGCGACCGGCCAGTTCACCCTTGGGCATGGTGATGTACTTGGCCATGTCGAGGCGGCCTTGCAGCGTGCCGCCCTCGTCACGGTAGGAGCTCGTCGACATGATGCCCAGGGGCTTGTCGAAGATGCGCGACAGCACGTCACCAGGGCGCATGCCTCCACGGGCCAGGCACAGGATCTGGTCGAACTCCCAGCCCGATTCGTGGATCTTGAGCGCCAGGCGCTCGATCAGCTGATGGTATTCGTCCCAGCTGACATGCAGGTGCTTGCCGTCGTCGGTGAGCATGTGTCGGTCCTTGTGATCTTGACTCTTGGTGGATCGGAGCAATGTGCGGCGATCAGCCCTTGTAGGGGTGACGCAGCAAGATGGTGTGGTCGCGGTCGGGGCCGGTAGAGACCATGTCGATCGGCGCACCGATGTAGGCTTCCACACGCTTGAGGTAAGCGCGGGCATTTTCAGGCAGCGCGTTCCAGTCGGTCACACCGAAGGTGGTGCCTTCCCAGCCCGGGAAGGTCTCATAGATGGGCTGGCAGGCCACGATCTCGTCGGCATCCAGCGGCAGGATGTCCACGCGTTCGCCGTTGAGCATGTAGCCCACGCACACATTGATTTCCTTCAGGCCATCGAGCACGTCCAGCTTGGTGATGCACAGGCCCGAGACGCCGTTGATCAGCACCGAGCGCTTGAGCGCAGCGGCATCCAGCCATCCACAGCGACGTGCACGCCCGGTCACGGTGCCACGCTCCTGACCCACGGTCGACAGGTGGTAGCCCACGGTGCCTTCCTTGTCCCACTCGAGTTCGGTGGGGAACGGGCCGCTGCCCACGCGGGTGGTGTAGGCCTTGGTGATGCCCAGGATGTAGTGCAGCTTGTCGGGGCCCACGCCCGAGCCCGCGGCGGCGTTGCCGGCCACGCAGTTCGACGAGGTCACGTAGGGGTAGGTGCCGTGGTCGATGTCCAGCAGCGTGCCCTGGGCACCTTCGAACAGCACCGAGCCACCGGCCACATTGTGGCCATGGATCTTCACGCCCACGTCGGCCAGCATCGGCAAAATCTGCTGAGCGGCGGCCATGGCCTGTTCATAGATGGGCTCGAAGGCCAGGGCTTCACCCTTGAGGTAGCCCTTCAGCGCGAAGTTGTGCAGCTCCAGCAGTTCCTTGAGCTTCTTGGCGAAGCGGTCGGGATGCTTGAGGTCTTGCACGCGCAGGGCGCGACGGGCCACCTTGTCTTCGTAGGC
>JBEGRT010000127.1:0-7349 GCA_041180305.1 Pseudomonadota bacterium | reverse complement strand
CCGCGACTGGGCGATCAGGCCCTCGGCATGCAGCTGCTCGTCGCGGGCCAGGCTGCGCTGGTCGAGGTGTTGTTGCAGGCTGGCCTGTTGAAGGTCCTTGCGCGCGGTCAACCCCTCGGAGCTGCGCAACTGCATCAGGGCCTGACCGGCCTTCACGCCCTGTCCGGCGGTGGCCTGGACCGACAACACCGTGGCGCTCCAGGGGCTGGCCACCACAGCCATGGCATCGGGTGGCAGGTTCAGTTGAGCCGGGAAAGGCTGCTGGGCCTGGGGCTCGGCCACCACGGCGGTGGTCTGGATGCCCAGGCTCTGAATCTGTTGGGGTGTCAGGGTCACCGGGGCGGCGTGGGCCAGGGCCACGCCCAACCAGGTGCTGGCGGCGGCAATGCGAAGGTGTACGGTGTGCATGCCCAGGATGCTGCAAGCCCATCCTGAAGCCAGGCTGAAGACGATCGGGTCTGGCCGGTGTTAAGGTGCGGCGGCATGAGACTGCTTCTCTTGGAAGACGATCCCATCCTGGGTGAAGGCCTGCGTGATTTCCTGCAGGCGGAAGGGCATGTGGTGGATTGGTGCCAGCGCCTGCTGGAGGTCCGTGGTTTGCTGCAATCGCCCTATGACGCGCTGCTGATCGACTGGCAGTTGCCCGATGGCTCCGGGGTCGATCTGGTCAAGGGCCTGCGCCGCGCCCACGATGAACGGCCCATGCTGATCCTCACGGCCCGAGACCGGCTGGACGACCGGCTGCACGGCCTGGACGCTGGCGCCGACGACTACCTCGTCAAGCCCTTCGAGCCCGAAGAGCTCGTGGCCCGCATCGAGGCCATCCGCCGCCGCCAGTTGCGCGCGCACGCGGGTCTGCTGCATTGGGGGGATCTCGAGGTCGACCTCAAGGCCCGTGCCGTGTTCCGAACAGCCCATGGCGTGCGCGAAGCGGTCGAACTCACGTCACGGGAATGGCATGTGCTGGAGGCGCTGGTCACGCGGCGCGGCCGCGTCGTGTCGCGGGCCGATCTGGAACACCTGGTGCTGGGGCTGGAATCGCAAGCCGTCAGCAATGTGCTGGAGGTGCACGTGGCCAGCCTGCGCCGCAAGCTGGGTCGCGATCTGATCGAAACCGTGCGGGGCCTGGGTTATCGCATGCAGGAAGGGGGCGCGCCATGAAGGGCCCGATGCCCAGCATCCGCGGGCGCCTGATGCAAGCGGTCTTGCTGGTCAGCCTGGTGGGTGGTGCTGCGATCGCCGCGGTGGTCGGCTTCCTGCTGCACCGGGGCATCCATGACCTGCAAGACGCTGGGCTGCAGGAGGGGGCCGAGGTGTTGTACGGGGTGATGGTGCAGAACCCCTCGCTCTTCCGCCCCGGGCAGGCCATGTTGCCTGCCTTGCCGCACGACGAGCCTCTGGTCTGGCAACTGGTGAAGGTCGATGGCGAAGTGATCCTGCGTTCGCACCAGGCCCCATCACAGGCGCTTCAGCCGGAGTCCCTGCAGGGGTTCAGCGATGGCGGACAAGACCAGGGGTGGCGCGTGTATTCCATGCCCATGCCCGGGGGAGACCTGCGCCTGCAGGTGGGTCAGCGCGAGCCCCTTCGGCACCGGGCCCAATGGACCATGCTGGGTGCCGCGGGTGCCTTGACCTTGCTGATCGGTGGCCTCAGCAGCCGCTGGCTGAGCCGGCGAGTACACCGTGAACTGATGCCGCTGGCCGAGCTGTCAGATGCCCTCGATGCCCACGACCCGGCCCACCATCTGGCCCACGAGAGGGCCCAGGCGCCCGGACCTGAAGCCGCCCTGGCCTTGCCCGAAGCCCAGCGGCAGGAATTACGCCCTGTGGTGCAGGCGGTGCATGACCTGGCCAGGCGTTTGTCCGAGCGGCTGGTCCATGAACGTGCGTTCACGGCCCATGCCGCCCATGCGCTGCGCACCCCGTTGGCTGGCATGGACGCCCAGCTGGCGGTGGCCCTGAAAGAGGTTCCTGAATCCGTGCGTCCTCGATTGCTGCAGACCCGTTTGGCGGCCTCGCGCTTGCGCCGTGTGGTGTCGGCTTTGATCAGCCTGTTTCGGGCGGGGGGCGAATTGCGTTTGCAGCCCGTGTCGTTGGGTGATTTGCTGGCCGGTCTGTCGACCCCGGGGCTGGCGGTCGATTGGCAGGAAGGACCCATGGCGCCTGTCGACGCCGACCTCATGACCGCCGCGTTGAGCAACCTGCTGGACAACGCTGTGCGTCATGGCGCCACGCGGGCTCATGTCAGCACCGAATCACATCCGGAAGGTGTGCTGTGGTCCGTCGATGACGACGGCCCAGGCCTTGACGAAACACTGCGCGCGCACCTCCAGCACGCGCTCGATCTGCGCACCCATGAGGCGCCGCTCGGCCTGGGGCTGGTGCTGGTGGATCTGGTGGCGCGTGCCCACGGGGGGCGGGTGCATCTTGCGCGAAGCCAGCACTTTGCATCGGGCCTGCATGTCAGCTGGGTGATTCATGTACCCGATGCGATGGCCGGGATGTCTTCTCGTGTTTCCTGAAACATGTCACGGTTGCTTGTGCATGTCCGATTCGAACACGCGCGCACATTGACCGTTTTGATTTCTTGATGTGGAATCTGGCTTCGCTTTTCACCACACAACATGGACCAGATCGACATCGCGCTGCGGGGCAGTTTCCAGGGCTTTCTCAAGCAGATTCGAGAACAGTCTCCCGGCTGGGCGCCCGATGGCCTGCTGCAGCGCTTCGCGCCATTCCCGCTGGGCTGGCAGTGCCTGAAGGCGCTGGGTGTCGACAACTTTTCCAAACAGTACGAAGGGGTTGCGGGGCTGAACATCCGCACCTACACCATGGATGGGCGCTTCCTCAGCGAGGGCGTGAACTTCGGAACCCAGGACGCCCTGGGCCTGGCGCGGCATCCTGAGGTTCTGAAAGCGGTGGAGCAGGCGCTGCTGCAGCACGGCTTGCATGCGGGTGCCAGCTCCGCGTTGCTTGGCAACTCCCGGCCCTTGCATGATTTGTCCATGGCCCTGGGTGGCTATCTGGGGCGCGTGCAGTGCGAAGTGTTTCAGGGCGGGTGGGGTGCATGCTATGGCGCCGTGCGTGCCCTGGTGGGCCCGCAGGATCATGTGGTGTTCGACCTGCTGGCGCACAACTCGCTGGTCGAGGGAGGGCGCGCCAGTGGGGCCTCGATTCATCAGTTTGCCCACCTGGATGTTCGCGCTTTGGGCAAAAAGCTCGCTTCGCTGCGTGCCGACTTTCCTCACGCAGGCATTCTGGTCGTCACCGAATCGGTGTTTTCAATGGACGGCGACGCCCCTGATTTGCGTGCCCACCTCGCGTTATGTCGCGCACACCGTGCCACCTTGCTGGTCGATGTGTCCCATGACTTCGGCGCTTTTGGCCCTCGTGGCCTGGGTGAACTCACTTCGCAGGGTGTGCTCGATGAAGTTGACGTGATCGTGGGCAGTCTGTCCAAGGCTTTTGCGTCGAATGGCGGGTTTGTGGCCACGCACGAGCCCGGTTTCGAGTTGGCTCTGCGCTACGCAGGAACGTCATCCACCTTCGCCGCTCAGTTGTCGCCCTTGCAGGCCGCGGCAGCACTGAAATCCCTCGAGATCATCCGCTCCGAGGAGGGAGAGTTGCTGCGGCAACGTTTGCAGGCGAACTGTGGCCTGGCCCGAAAGCGCCTGAGCGAAAGCGGTTGGCGGGTTCTGGGCCATGCAGGGGCCCTGGTGCCCGTGGTGCTGGGAGGCATGGGCCGTTCCCGCCTGATCCAGCGTGGCCTGCTGCAGCGCGGGCTGGTCACCAACCTGGTCGAGTATCCCGCAGTGCCTCGACATGCAAGCCGCTTGCGCCTGCAGATCATGTCAGATCACACGCTCGAGCACATCGACTTCCTGGTGCGCACCTTGCACGAAGCCGCGCAGGAAGCCGATGCCGCCCTGGCCGAGATCAACCAGGGTCGCGCCCCGGATCAGCAGATCAGCTGAACAGGCTCAGCAGGCGGTCCAGGCCGCCTTCGTTGATGGCCACCATGGCCTGCTCGCGCACCTTGGGCTTGGCGTGATAGGCCACGCTCAGGCCGGCCACGCCCATCATGGGCAGGTCGTTGGCGCCATCGCCCACAGCAATGGCTTGCGAGGGGTCACAACCGATGCGGGCGCACAGGGCCAGCACATGCTGGCGCTTGGCTTCGCCATCGACGATGTCGCCGATCACTTCGCCGGTCAGCAGGCCGCCTTCGATGGCCAGCACGTTCGAGTGCGCTTCGTGCATGCCCAGTCGTGCCTTCACGCGGTCGGCAAAAAAGGTGAAGCCACCCGAGACCAGCAGGGTCTGCAGACCGGCCGCCTTGGCTGCGTCGATCAGCTCCGGTGCGCCGGGGTTGAGCTTCAGGCGCTGCTCGTACACCTGCTGCAGGGCTTCGGCCGGCACGCCCTTGAGCAGGGCCACGCGGCGGCGCAGGCTGTCCTTGAAGTCGGTGATTTCACCGCGCATGGCCGCTTCCGTGATGGCCGCCACTTCGGCCTTCTTGCCAGCGGCATCGGCGATCTCGTCGATGCACTCGATGTTGATCAGCGTCGAGTCCATGTCGAAGGCAATGGCCTTGAACGCAGACAGGTTCAGCGGGGGCGTGAAGCGCTGGATGACCAGGCCCGGGGCGAATTCGGTGGCGTGTTGAGCGGCAGACATGGGCCTCATTATCGCTGCTGCGCTTTTGGGTATGCTCTGCGCCCCAGCGTTTCACCCAGGCCTTTCCCATGACACTGAGCTACCTGCTGTTCGACCACAGCCAAGACACCGAAGGCGTTCACACCTTCGAAGCCATGGCCAGCGTGGGGCCGACGCACTGGCCGCAGGTGCAGGCCGAAGTGGCCCGGGTGCTGGCCTGGGCCCACGGGCAGTTCCGTGGCGAACGTGGCCCGCTGGACGACGGCGGCGACTGGGATTACGAACTGCAGGGCCTGCAGGAGGTGGCCACAGCCTGGCAGTGGCAGTTCAACGAACGCACTGGCGCCATCGAAGGGCAGCTGGGGGCGCCTGGGCAGCCGCGCCACACTGCCACCCTCACGCTCACCGGGCTCGATGCCTTTGCCGATGCTTTCCTGCAAGCGTTCCCGGCAGACGACTGAGCACCACGCCAGGGCGGCATCCCCATGAAAAAAGGGTGCCCGAGGGCACCCTGTCAAAACCGCCTCCTCCGTCCAACCAAAAGGAGGCGGGCTCGTCACCCCACCCGGGGTTCAGATTCGTGGGCTGTTCACGCTCAGTCGTTCGAGCTGCTGCTGAAGCCCAGCAGGCTCAGCAGGCTGGTGAACAGGTTGAAGATCGACACGTACAGGTTCACGGTGGCCAGCACGTAGTTGGTCTGGCCGCCCCGCACGATCTGGTTGGTCTCGTACATGA
This sequence comes from Pseudomonadota bacterium, assembly GCA_041180305.1. GTDB lineage: Bacteria > Pseudomonadota > Gammaproteobacteria > Burkholderiales > Burkholderiaceae_C > Aquabacterium. The sequence goes on along the minus strand of JBEGRT010000127.1, from coordinate 1,958 downwards.
TCAGACCGGCCGACAGCAGGGCCACCATGGCCGAGACGGTCAGCGACAGGGCCGGGATCTGCAGGAAGATGCCGGCAACGCCTGCCACCAGGGCCACGATCATGCCCACCATCAGCATGCCGCCCATGAAGCTCAGGTCACGGCGCGTGGTCACGGCGTAGGCCGAGGTGGCCAGGAAGCTCAGACCGGTGGCGCCCAGGGCCAGGGCAATGGTTTGCGAACCACCGGGCAATGCGGCCACCTTGCCCAGCAGCGGGCCCAGGGTGTAGCCCATGAAGGCCGTCAGGGCGAAGACCAGCGCGATCGACCAGGCGCTCCGCTGCACCTTGTGGATGGCGAACAGCAGGCCGTAAAAGCCCACCAGCGTGATGATCATGCCTGGGTTGGGCAGCTGGTACACCGCGCTGGCGGTGGCCGTGCCGGCGCTCACCAGCAGGGTGGTGGCCAGCAGGGCGTGCGTGTTGCGCAGCACCCGCGCGCCTTCGGCGGGCAGCACATCCACCACGTCGCCGTGGCGAGCAGTCAGGATTCGGGTGTCACTCATGGCAGTTCCTTTCAAACTCGAACGCGGACAAAGCCGCATGCCTTGCAGGTTAAGCTTCTCAGGCGACAATAAAAAGCAGAAACTTGCTGAACTAAATTCAGCTAAAAACTGATCATGAGCCTCGAATTCAGTTACCGTCACCTGTACTACTTCTGGGTGGTGGCCAAAGAAGGTGGCATGGCACGCGCTGCCGAGCGCCTGGGCATGGCCGTGCAGACCGTGTCGGCCCAGGTGCACGAGCTGGAGAAGTCGCTGGGTTGTGCGCTGCTCAAGCCGGCAGGCCGTGGGCTCACGCTCACGGAGGCAGGGCAGGCCGCCTTGCGTCAGGCCGACCAGATCTTCCAGTTGGGTGACCAGTTGCCCGAGGTGGTGCGCAGCACCGCCTCTTCGCCTGAGGTGCGCCTGGCCGTGGGCATTTCCGACAGCCTGCCCAAGCTGGTCGTGCACCGCCTGTTGGGCAGTGTGCTGGGCACGCCCCAGTTGCGCCTGCTGTGCCACGAGGGGAGGGTGGAAGACCTGCTGGCCGAGCTGGCCCTGCACCGGCTCGATGTGGTGCTGACCGACCGGGCCCCACCGCCCAACCCCAACCTGAAGGTCTACAGCCATGCGCTGGGCGCCTCACCCGTGGGCTGGTTCGGGGTGCCAGCCCTGGCCGAGCAGGCGGCGCAGGTGCCCGGGGGCTTTCCTCGCGCCCTGGCTGAAGTGCCCGTGCTTTTGCCCACGCAGCACGCCACCTTGCGCCAGCGCCTCGACGCCTGGTTCGAGCGCCAGGGCGTGCGCCCGCGTGTGGTCGGTGAAATCCAGGACAGCGCCCTCATGGCCACCTTCGGGGGCGAAGGCCTGGGCGTGTTCCCTGCCGCCTTGTGGGTGGGTGAGCAGCTCAGCCTGCGCTACGGCGTTCAGCTGATCGGGCCCTGCCATGGCGTGGAAGACCCCTTCTATGCGGTGGGCACCGAGAAGAAGGTCATGCACCCCCTGGTGCAGCGCCTGCTGCCCCGGACTTGAGCCCTGCATGACGCGGCCTGGGGCCCTGATAATCACGCCCATGCTCCGAATCACCGAACTGCGCCTGCCCCTGAACCATGCCGAAGGCGAGTTGCGCCCTGCCGTGGTGCAACGCCTGGGCATCCAGGACGCAGACCTGAAAAGTTTCCATGTCTTCCGCCGTGGCTACGACGCCCGCAAGAAGACGAACATCATCCTCAGCTACACCATCGACTGCGAGCTGGCCACCGAGGCCCTGGAAGCGGCCTTGCTCCGCCAGTTCCAGGGTGATCACCAGATCCGCGTCACGCCCGACACGTCCTACAAGTTCGTAGGCCATGCGCCGGCCGACTTCCCGCAGGACAAGCGACCGGTGGTGATCGGCTTTGGCCCTTGCGGCATCTTCGCGGCCCTGATCCTGGCGCAGATG
>JBEGRT010000126.1:0-3825 GCA_041180305.1 Pseudomonadota bacterium | reverse complement strand
AGCCCATGACCGGGTGCAAGGTGACGCCCTGCAGCAGTTGCCGGTAGGCGCCAAAGGCCTGTCGTTCGAGCAGATCGTAGTAGGAGATGAGGCCCGCGTGAGCGTTGGCGCCACAGCTGTCTGCATACGACACCACAAAGATTTGCGACAGCGCGTAGGTCATGCGCTGGCGAAGCTGATCCGGGCTGGTCAGTGCCTTTTGCCAGAACGTGTGATTGAACTGGTGAAGGCCGCCGCTGACCGCATTGCCTTGCTGGTAAAGCGCCGTGTGCGTGGGCGAAGGTGGAAGTGAAAGCTGTTCGTCGATCCAGGCCGCATAGCCAATTTCCTTGAGGTGATCGATGTCGGCCGGTTTGGGGCCGAAGGTCGCTTGCTCGAGGAAGCGTGCTGCTTCTTCGTCGGTGGCCGGGCGCGCGGGCACCTGGGGCAGGGACACTGCGGCAGCCTGGTCCAAGGGGGGGGTGGATGTGGTGTCCGTGTGCCCCTTGCCTCCTCCGCACGCAGCGAGCACGAGCACGAGCGTGATGCCGCACAGCACCGCGAGCACGCTGCGTGAGCGCGATGGGCTTGGGGGTGGCGTGCGGGTTGCGGGCATGGCGACGGGCGGCATCAGAAATGATGGAGCAGATGTTGCTCGATCTTTGCCGGCCGATCTGTGAACGACAGCGCAGTCGCCACGCCTCTTACCAAATCACACAAACAAGAGGCTTGCTGACACCTGAAACGCTCAGCGTTTACCCCAGAGCGAGTGTGTCGAGCAGGTCCTGGGCGCTGCGCTCCATCAGGAAGTGCTGTTCGAAGCAGGCCCTGGCGGCACGGCGCTTGGGGGCCCATGCCGACGCAGGCGTATCGAGCCAGCGTGTGACCAACTGTCGGGTCCCATCGACCGTGTCTTCTTCCATGTAGCCCGCGCCTGCGGCGTCGATCTCCCGCCAGATGTTGACCTGGCGACTGATCAGCACGGGCACTTCACAGGCCAGCGATTCCGCCACGGCAATGCCGAAGTTTTCCTGGTGGGATGGCAGGATGAATGCGTCTGCTGTTCGAAATGCGCCCCACTTTTCGGGCCCTTGAAGCATGCCGGTCCAGACCACCAGGTCCTGAAGCTTCAGTGTCTGGCTCAAGGCGAGCATCTGCTGCCCATAGGCATGATCGGTCGGTCCTGCCATGACCAGCCTGACACCCGAGAGTGAGTTGGGGCGTTCGTCTCGGATCTGAGCCAGCGCATGCAGGAGGATGTCCGCGCCCTTTTTTTCATGCACCCGACCCAGAAACAGCAGGTTGCGCGTTTCGGTGAGCGCCGGGAACTTGTGGAGGAAGGCGTCGCGCTGCGCCTGCACATCTTCGGGCGGTGGGTTTGTGCCGAAACTGAGCACGCGCTCTTGGCACCGGTACAGCCAGAAAGACTGCCGCGCCAGGATGCGTTCGTCCTCGCAGGTGAACAGCACGGCCCGAGCGTCTCGCAGCACGCGGTAATCGCCCCAGGGCCAGAACATCCACTTTTTGAAATGCTTGAGCGGGTACTGGCGCTTGAACCAGGGGTCCAGCATGCCGTGTGGATACACATAGTAGGGAACACGCCCCTTGCGCAAGGCCCGCCAACTGCCGAAGCCGTGGTATTGCCAGATGCCATGCAGGACCACGGCATCGAATTGGTCGGCATGTTGCCGCATCCATGGGGTCAGTCTGGGGGTGTAGGCGTACACACCAGCGACCGTCGGGCCGAGCGCGTGGCAGGGCAAGGGGCAGTCGGCCACCCAGGGCGCATCCGGGGCGTCGAGAGAGACGATCTCCACGATGTGCCCCTGGCTCACATGGATGCGTGACAGTTGCCGGACGGCCTCGATCGGCCCGCCGGTCGCAGGGTTCACCGAGGAAATGACGTGCAGGATGCGCATGGGGCGCCCCATGTTCGGCAGGGCGTGAGGGCGCATCGACGTGACCTGCATCAGAACGTCTCGGCGTCCTGCAGCAGCGGGGCTTCGGCGTCCTTGGGGGCCAGTCTGGGCGAATCGCTCAGGGGTGGCCACACGATGCCGATGGCGGGATCGTTCCACGCCACGCTGCGTTCACAGTCCTTGGCGTAGTAGTCGGTGGTTTTGTAGAGGAAGTGGGTGTCGTCCTCGAGCGCCACGAAGCCATGGGCGAAACCTTCCGGGATCCACAGCTGGCGGTGGTTGCTGGCTGTGAGTTCCACGCCGACCCACTGACCGAATGTCGGTGAGCCCTTTCGGATGTCCACGGCCACATCGAAGGCGCTGCCCTTGACCACGCGGACCAGCTTGCCCTGCGGGTGCGGTGGCAACTGGTAGTGCAGGCCCCGCAACACCCCAGCCTGGCTGCAGGAATGGTTGTCCTGGATGAAGGGGCGGGGGGCTGGCAGGCCCAGGGCCTGCAGCTGGGCATGGAAACGTGCCTCGTTGAAGCTTTCCATGAACCAGCCGCGGTGGTCGCCAAAAACAGCAGGCTCGACGATGACCACGTCGGGGATGGAGGTCTGGATCAGTTTCATGTGGGCCTTTAGAAGATCTTTTCCTTGATGACCTTCATCAGGTACTGGCCATAGCCGTTCTTGAGCATGGGCTTGGCCAGCTTCTCGACCTGTTCGGCGCCGATCCAGCCTGAGCGGAAGGCAATTTCCTCCAGGCAGGCCACCTTCAGACCCTGGCGTTTTTCCAGGGTGGCGATGAACTGACCGGCTTCCAGCAGGCTGTCGTGGGTGCCCGTGTCGAGCCAGGCGTAGCCGCGCCCCATGATCTCGACGCTGAGTTGATCCTGCTGCAGGTATCGTGCGTTCACATCGGTGATTTCGAGCTCGCCGCGGGGGCTGGGCTGGATACTGGCAGCGATGTCGCACACCTGCTCGTCGTAGAAGTACAGGCCCGTGACGGCGTAGTTGCTCTTGGGCTGTGCGGGCTTTTCTTCAATGCTCAAGGCGCGTTGCTGCGCGTCGAAGTCGACCACGCCATAGCGCTCTGGATCCTGCACGTGGTAGGCAAACACGCTGGCGCCATGGGTGCGGTCGTGGGCGTTGTGCAGCAACTGCTGAAAGTTGTGCCCGTAGAAGATGTTGTCGCCCAGCACCAGGGCCGAGGGGTTGTTGCCCACGTGCGCCTTGCCCAGGATGAAGGCTTGCGCCAGGCCGTCCGGGCTGGGTTGCACGCAATAGCTCAGGTTCAGGCCCCATTGGCTGCCGTCGCCCAGCAGGGCCTGGAAGCGGGGGGTGTCCTGGGGGGTACTGATGACCAGGATGTCCTGGATGCCCGCCAGCATCAGGGTGCTGAGCGGGTAGTACACCATCGGCTTGTCGTACACCGGCAGCAGCTGCTTGCTGATGGCCAGGGTGGCGGGGTGCAGGCGGGTGCCTGAGCCTCCGGCCAGGATGATGCCCTTGCGGCGCTTGGTGCTCATGGTGTCAGACTCCCAGGTGTTCGGTCAGCATGCGCTCCACGCCGGCCTGCCAGTGAGGCAGGCGCAGGCCGAAGGCCGCTTGCAGTTTGTCGGTGTTCAGTCGCGAGTTCAGCGGGCGCTTCGCGGGTGTGGGGTACTCGGTGGTCGGCACCGGTGCGATGGCCTCGGGGGGCACCTTCACGGCCACGCCGCGGGCGCGCGCCCATTCGATGACGAAGCGTGCGTAGTCGAACCAGGTGGTCTCGCCGCCGGCCACCAGGTGGTACAGGCCCGCCAGTTCAGGTTGCTGGCGCGCAGCACGGACAGCGTGGGCCGTGATGTCGGCCAGCAGGTCGGCGCCAGTGGGGGCGCCCACCTGGTCGTTGATCACCTTCAGGGCTTCGCGTTCGGCCGCGAGCTTGAGCATGGTCTTGG
>JBEGRT010000125.1:0-7868 GCA_041180305.1 Pseudomonadota bacterium | reverse complement strand
CATCGACCCGGCCTTGCTGGCTGATCACGGTGCCGGAGATGGTCAGCTGGTTCAGTGTGCGTTGGGCATCGCCCAGCATCACATCCTGCATGGCATTGACCGTGCCGGCCTGCAGGCCTTGCGTGCCGCGCAGGCGCACGCTGCCGTCGGATTCGATGCGACCGCTCACCTGGTTGGCCCAGGTGGTGTTCAGGTCGTCCATGCGCACAAAGATCTCGCTGGCCAGTGCGGTGGCCGATTTCGCCTTGATCAGGCCCGCGTTGTCCAGGCCGCCACTCAGGGTGATGCTGGTGCCTTGCACCGTGCCGGTGCTGGTGTTGCTGATGGCGCTGGTGCGGCTGGTGATCTGCACGGCCTTTTGCGCCAGCATCTTGCCCTGGTTGCTCACGCCATCGGCCTGGGCCGTCAGGCTTTCGCCTTGCAGCGCGCCGCTGTTGCTCAGGCTCTGCGTGCTGGCGTTGCCCACGGTCAGGGCCTTGGCGGCATCGACCAGGCCCGCGTTGCTGATGGCGCTGGCCGTCAGGCCGATGGCCTGGCCCGTGACCTGGCCGCTGGCGCTGTTGGTCAGCTGGGTGCCTGCGCTCAAGGTGGTGTTGCCGTCGCTGGCCACCTTGCCTGTGTTGCTCAGGTTGCCAGCCTGCACGGTCAGGGCCGCGTCGGTGCCGGTGGCCACCACGGTGCCGCTGTTGGTGTGCTGGCCCGTCTGGGTCAGGCTCACGGTGCGGCCTTGCAGCGTGCCCGAGTTGTTCAGGCTGGTGGTGCTGGCGCTCAGGGCGTCGGCCATCACCTTGCCCTGGTTGGCCAGCTGGCTGCCGCTCAGGTTCAGGGCGCCTTCCGAGGCCACGGTGCCGGTGCTGCCGTTGTCAAGGTTGCCATTGATCTGCAGGGCCTTGGCCTGCAGCGTGCCCAGGTTGCCCACGGTCGAGGCGCTGACGGTCAGCAGGGCCTGGCCCTGCAGCGTGCTGCCCGCCGCGATGTCGGTGCGGCCGGTGCTGCTCACGGTGGCCGCTGCGGACGACGAGACCTGGCTGGTGCCCTGCAGCGCCAGCGAACTGGTGCTCATGGCCAGTGCGCCCTTGGCGTACAGGTCGGCGTTGCTCAGGGTGGCGGCGCCCCCCACGGTCACGGTCTGGTTGCCTTGTGCGCCCCACACCGCGTTGGCCACCGAGGCCGCCCCGGTGGTGTTCAGCGTGACGGTCTGGCCGAAACGCTGGGCCTTGCTGGCGGCGGTGTTGCCCAGGTCATTGAGCGAGGCCGCGCTGACAGCCAGCAGCTCATCGGCCACCACCTTGCCTTGCCGCAGGGTCACGTCCTGCTGGCTGCTCAGGTTCACCTGGCGTGCCGAGACATTGCCCGACAGGTCCATGCCGCGGTGGGCCTCCACCACCACCTGCTGGCCCGCCGCCGACAGGTTGCTGGTGGCCGTGATCCGGCCATCCGACGAGATGCGGATGTCTCCTGCCGAGGCGGCCATGTCACCCGCCATGCGCACACCCAGGCCGGTTTCGGTCGAGATGATGCGGATCTGGCCCGCATACATGCCGCCCAGTGTGGCCGTGTCCAGCGCCAGCATCGGCGCCCCGGCGCCGGGTGTCAGCACCGTGTGGGTGTTGTCCAGGTTCCATTCGTTGGTGCCCACCACCACGCGCAGCACGCCGGGGGTGTTGATGGCCGCCTCGGCCTTGATGCCGCGCGCCACCAGCTCCATCAGGGTCTGGTTGTTGCCGTTCAGACCATTGCCCGTGATCAGCAGTTCGCCTTGCGTCACGGCAAAGCCCATGAGCACCTTGGCCGCATCGAAGGTGGGCACGCCTGTGGTCAGCGTGACGCGGTCGGTGTTGATGAAGCCACAGCCCGAACAGGTGATGCCGTAGGGGTTGGCCACGATCACGTCGGCACGGCTGCCCAGCACCTCGGTGAAGCCCGCGAGGGTGGAGCGGTTGGGCGCCACCACCTCGTTCAGGATGACGCGGGCTTCCTGCACCAGGTTGGTGTTGGCCATGACCTGGCCGGCCAGCTGCGAGCTGCGGGCCATCTGCGTGGTGTTGCCGTTGTTCAGCACCACACCGCGGGTGTCCACGTTGTACTGGTTGTACTGGTTGTGCGACAGGCCATTGCTGTTGGCCTTGTTGATGTTGACCACCGGCACGCCGTTGGGCGCGTTGTACACATTGGTGAGCGTGCCTGCCACCGGCTGGATCTGCGCCTGTGCCGCAGGGGAGGCAGCCATCAGGGCCCCCAGCAGTGCTGCCGTCATGGCCTTGCCCGACGCCCCAGGTCCGGCCCGGCGGGCGAACTCGGGCACCGCCACATAAGTGCCGGTGATTTCGTTGAAGACAACGCGGTAGATGCGGTTGATGGAGGCGTGGTTCATGGCGTACTGCTCAGGTGTTCGGTGGCAAGTGCCCCGCGGGGCAAGGCGTTGCGGCGGTGGGAGCCCGGGGTCAGAAGGCCCAGTTCAAGCGGAACCAGGTCTGGCCCGACTCCAGCTGCGTGAACCAGCGGTCGGGTTGGTTCAGCGCCTTGGTGTGCATCAGTTCGATCTGGAAGGGGCCTGCGTACAGGTTCAGGCTGGCGAACCAGCCCGACAGCACGCCTTCGGGCACCTGATCCACGCGGCTGAACACCCGGCCAATGTCATGGCCCAGGGCCAGCTTGAGCTGATGGACCTGGCCGTTGGGCAGCACCAGCGGCTTGCGCAGGCTCAGTTCGTTGCGCACGTAATGGCCGCTGTCGCCGGCCAGCGAGTTGCGCACGAAGCCACGCACCGAGTACAGGCCGCCGATCGACATCTGCTCGGAGCCATACAGCACGTCGGCGCCGTACTGGCCGTTCCACTGCGTGCTCCACATCATGTTCTGCCCGGCCAGCTCGAAGGGCTTCGACAGGTTCAGCGTGGCGCGGTAGCGCTGGAACTGCGCGCGCGGGGCCCAGTCGGGCAGGTTGTCTCGGTCTTTTTGTGAGCCCAGTGCGTGCATGCCCAGGTCGGCACCCACTCCCCCGTCGATCATCCAGCCACCAGCCAGGGTGCTCGCGTTCAGGTCCAGGCTGGCCACGCTCAGCGTGCGGCTGCTCACGGCCAGGTACTGGCGCTCCAGGAAGTTGCGGCTTTCCTTGAGGGTGAAGCCCCCGCTGGCATTGACGCGGCTGGTCTGGTTGCGCCACAGCAGACGGTCCAGCTTGATCTGGTGGCTCCACGAGGTGCCGTCGGACAGCAGGGTCAGGCCCGAGGGGGCTGTGAAGCTGCTGGCGTACTCCGAGGTGGTGAAGGTGTAGCTGACCGTGTGATAGCCCAGTGGCAGGCTCCAGTTCAGGCCGGCGCTGCGGCTGCCCTTGCGGTCCACATCGAGGTCGGTGCTTTGCTTGTAGTTCAGGCTGAGCAGGTCCTGCAGGCTCAGCAGGTTGTCCACGGCGATCGTGCCGCCCCACTGGTGTTCACCGGTCGAGGTGGCGCCCTGGTTGTCCAGCGACAGCGAGCCACGCACGCGGCCTTCCGGCTTGTTGGTGATGCGCACCACGCTCAGGCCCGCCGCGCTGCCCGGCAGGATGTCCATGGTGGCGCGGTTGGTGGGCAGGCGGTTCATCTGCTCGATGCCCTGCTCGATGTCGCGCAGGTTCAGCACATCACCGGCCTGGATCGGGAAGGCGTGCGCCATGCGGGTGGCGCTGTCGAACACCACACGCTCGATGCGTCCTTCGACCACCTTGAACCGCAGCTCACCCGTGGCCGTGTCCTGCTCGGGCAGGTACACGCGGCTGGTGATCAGGCCCCGCACCATCAGGTCCTGGGTCATCAGGGTCAGGGCTTCCTGCAGGGCGCTGCGCTGAAGGCAGGGGTTCACGTATCGGGTGGTGACCAGCTCACGCACGTCACGGGACAGCCATTCGCTGCCGTCGATCACCACCTTGTCGGCCTTCACGCAGGGGCCCGGCTCGACGGCCGGTAGCGGGGGCAGACCCAGTTCCGGTGCGGTCACCCGGGGCGGCGCAGGGGTGGCGGCTTCCAGGTCGCGACGCAATTGCTGCTCTTGCTGCTGCTGGATCTGCTGCGCGCGGCGCTGCGCGGCGTCGAGGTCGGTGGGGGTGGTCTGGGCGTGGGCCAGGGAGGCGCCGATCAGGCCGATCGATGCGGCGAGTGCTCTGTTCATGGGGTGCTGCAGTGGGCCGCACGGAAGCACGCGTCATGGACTGGGAGACTGCTTCAGTGCCTGGCGATTGAGTTCTGCCGGCACTGTAGAAGGCTTCGTTCAGGCGCTGTCGAACGAATTCTTCGGGATTCTTTGCAAATCTGTGAAGGCACCAGCCCAGGGGGGCGCTTTGTGGCAAGCGCCTGTGACAAACGTCATGGAATCGTGATGGTCACGCACAGCCCATGGGGCTGCTGCGGATGGGCGCTGATCTGCCCGCCATGGGCTTCGACGATCTGGCGGCAGAAGTAGTAGCCCAGCCCGGTGCCCTGTGTGCCCGTGCTGTGCTGCCCCCGGTGGTAGGCCTCACCCAGGCGGGCCAGGTCCTGCTCGTTCAGACCGGGGCCCATGTCGATCACCGAGAGCTCCACCTGGCCGGCGTCACGGGCTTGGGCCAGCAGGCGCACCACGCCGTGCTCGGGCGAGTAGCGCAGGGCGTTGTCCAGCAGGTTGTTCAGGGCCAGGCGCATCAGCTTGGGGTCCATGCGGGCGCGCAGGTCGCCCTGGGGCATTTCCAGCTTCACACGGGGGGCCATGTCGGGGCCCATGGCCTGGATCAGGCTTTCCAGCCATTCCTTGAGGGTCAGCTCGGTGGTCTGCGGGGTCACCGGCGAGCGCTCGTCCTGGCCCACCGTCAGGAAGCCGTCGACCAGGGTGCCCAGGCGTCGCACCTGCTGGCGCACGTTGGCAATGCGTGAATGCAGCTGCTCGCCGGAAGGCGCGTTCAGGGCCTGCAGCAGGTTGGCGCTGCGGTCGATGCTGGCCAGCGGGTTGCGGAACTCGTGTGTGAGCATGGCCACAAAGCGCTGGTGTGCCAGGGCACGCTCTTCGGCCAGGGCTTTTTCGCTGCGTTCGCGGCTGATGCGCATGCCCATGGCCACGGCCATCACGATGGTGTGGAACAGGGTGGCGGCCGGGTAGATCTGGCTGGTGATCTCATTGGAGGGCAGCAGGCCCAGCAAGGAGGCGGCCAGCACGATGCCGCCCACCTGGTAGCTCATGAAGGCCAGCAGGTAGACCATGCGCAGGCGGTCGTGCATGCGGCGCCAGGCCACCCAGGCGCAGTACAGGATCAGGGGCGACGAGATGATGCCCATCAGGAAGCTGATGTTGACCACCTTGTTGTAGTGGGGGGTCAGCGCCAGGGGCAAGGCCATGGCAAAGGCCAGCGCCAACAGGCGGTACATGCGTGCCAGGCGGGGCTGGTAGGTGTCCATCTCCAGGCACAGCACCCACAGCACACCGGCGGCATACCAGGGGCCCGTGGTGCCGAAGCCCGCAAACAGGTCGTTCAGCCACCAGGGTGGGTTGTGGGCCAGCTGGATCAGCAGCCCGGTCTGCCCCATGTACAGCAGCACCAGCGTGGCCAGGAACAGGCCGTACAGGCCCAGCATCAGGTCACGCAGCCACAGGCTGATCAGGGCATAGGTCAGGCAGCCCAGCGCCAGCACGCCGATGAACATGCCCAGCAGCGCGCTGGTGTTGACCTCCTGGTTGAAGTAATGCGACGGCGTGTCCAGCCAGAACGTGAAGCGCATGGTGCCGTCGGTCTGGGCGCGTACCCAGATCAGCACCTCTTCGTCGGGCTGCAGGTTCATGCCCACGGTGTGATGCCGCGCGTTGATCTGGCGCCCCTGGGCCAGGAAGTGATCGCCCAGTTGCTGGTGCTCGATGCGGCCATCGCCGCGTTCCAGCCACACCTGCACATCGTCCAGGTAGGGCATGCCGACCACGGCCAGCCAGCGCCCTTGCTCCAGGTCGGCGCGCCGAACGGGCACCACGTACCAGAAGGCGGTGGGACGGGCTCCGGCGGCATGGGGCACCGAGCGGGTCTTGAATTGCCCCTGAACCAGTTGTTCCCGGGCCTGTGCGAAGGTGGCCTTCCCGCTGCGGTCTTCCCAATGGGCCAGTGCCGGGGTCAGGGGCTGCTCGGTGGGCCCCCTTTTCAGGTCCACGCGGGGCACCACGCGCAGCAGTGCTGCGGTCACCTCGGCCTTCTCCTGCGACAGGTGCTGATGGCTGAGGTCAGCCTGCCTCGGGGCGGGTGAGCGCACCAGCAGCCCGAAGATGAGCAGCCAGCTCAGGGCGATCACCCCCAGGGCCCAGCCCCAGGGTGCACGTTGCCAGGGGCGGGGGAGGGTCAGTGTCATGCTTCAGGCAGGCTGGACGACCAGGCAGGTGCCCGTGAACACGTAGCCCTGGCCGTAAAACGAGCGCAGCGGCAGTGCCAGGCCCATGTCCTGTTCCACCTTCTTGCGCAGTCGGGCTGCGCAGCCATCGAGGTTGCGCAGGTTGTTCAGGGTCTCGGGCTTGCCCATGTGGGCCAGCAGTTCGGTCCGGCTGACGGTGAGCCCAGGCGTGCGCATCAGGCGCTGCAGAAAGGCCATCTCCATCAGGGTCAGTTCGGCGCCTGCACGGCCCGGGCCGGCCAGGCTGCATTGCGCGACATCCAGCACCCAGTCTTCCTGACCCAACGGTGTCTGAGGGGGCGCCGGGGGCTGCCCCTGCCCCTGGGCCTGCAGGCCCAGCCGACGCAGCACGCTCCGGCAGGTGGCTTCGATCACTTCCAGGGACGCACCCTTGACCAGGTAGGCATCGGCGCCGCCGTCCAGCCCGGCCACGCGCATGTGTTCTTCGCCGAAGGCCGTGAGCATCACGATGCCGACGCCGGGGTGCTTTTGCCGCAGCAAGGGGGCCACTTCCAGCCCCGATTGGTCGGGCAGGCCGATGTCCAGCAGCACCAGGTCAGGGGCATGGACCTTCAGCAGGTCCCACAGGTGCTGGCCCGAGGCCGCACCCAGGGCCACATAGCCCCTGAGGGTGAGGTAGTCCACCAGATCGATGCGCAGATCCGGGTCGTCTTCGACAACAATGATGCGGGTGTGGATGGGCATGCTGGGGCTGCACTGTAAATCGGCTGCAGGCCCCATGTCCGGATCACCGGGTGTCAGATTCTTGGGAAATCTGAGGAAATCTGCGCACATGGCGGCGCGAGGTGCCCGCCATGGCTGATGGGCGCGCTCAGCCGGCCGCTTTGGCCGTCACGGCCTTGCCGCTGCTCAGGCCCAGCTTGGCCAGCAGTGCCTTGTCGGCGTCGAAGGCCGGGTTGCCGGTGGTCAGCAGCTTGTCGCCATAGAAGATGGAGTTGGCGCCGGCCAGGAAGCACAGGGCCTGCACCGCTTCGCTCATGGCCTGGCGACCAGCCGACAGGCGCACGCGCGCCGTGGGCATGGTGATGCGGGCTACCGCGATGGTGCGCACGAACTCGAGCGGATCGAGCTGCGGCGTGTCGGCCAGCGGCGTGCCGGGCACGCGCACCAGGTCGTTGATGGGCACCGACTCGGGCTGCACGGGCAGGTTGGCCAGTTGGGCAATCAGGCCGGCGCGGCCTTCGCGGGTTTCGCCCATGCCCACGATGCCGCCGCTGCACACCTTGATGTTGGCGTTGCGCACATGGGCCAGCGTGTCGAGCCGGTCTTGCATGTCGCGCGTGGTGATGATGTCGTTGTAGAGCTCGGGCGCGGTGTCGAGGTTGTGGTTGTAGTAGTCCAGGCCCGCGTCCTTGAGCGACTGCGCCTGCGTGTCGGTCAGCATGCCCAGCGTGCAGCAGGCCTCCAGGCCTTCGGCCTTGATCACGCCGATCAGCTCGGCCACTTTCTCGATGTCGCGGTCTTTCGGGGC
>JBEGRT010000124.1:0-5032 GCA_041180305.1 Pseudomonadota bacterium | reverse complement strand
CTTGTCCGAACGCAGCACCAGCTGGTAGGTGATGATGGTCAGGGGGAAGCGGCCCACGCCACCCTTGGTGCCCAGCCCCTTGTGCAGCTCCAGGGGCTTGTAGACGATGGACGGTGCCATGATCACATCCACGTTGTTGTTGTTGAACATGGAGCTGAAGTTGGTCACGTCGACCGACACCGGGCGGGCACCCACGCGCTGGATCAGCTGAGCCTGCGCCTTGTCGTAGTCGAAGGCGGCCACGCGCTTGCCAGCGGCCTTTTCCAGCGTGTCGATGCTGCGGTCGTTCACGAAGGGGTACACGGCGCCCAGGGGGATGATGCCGGCGATTTCATAGTTGCCTTGCTTCATCAGGTCGCCACCCTTGGGCGAGCTCAGGGTGCCGATGAAGCGGCGCACCACTTCCATGCTGCCATCGAAGTCGATCTTGCCCTTGCGCACGATGGTGGCGGCGCCCACGGTGTCCATCGAGGCGCTCAGCGAGTTGAACTGGCGGGTGCGCAGGGCGGTGGCCATCACGCCGTCGCACTGGCCGGTGCGGAAATCTTCCACGGCCACGCGTTCATCGAGGTAGGACTTGATGTCCAGTTCGTAGCCGTGCTTTTGCATGGCGACCTGGTAATCCTTGGCGGCGCGGTAGCCTTCACCCGTGGTGCCCAGCGGGTCGTAGATGCAGAACTTGGGCTTGGCGGCCTGTGCCATGGGCAGCGCAAGGGCAGCCAGGGCGGCCACGGTCAGTGCTTTTTTCATGTTCATCAGTTGTCTCCTACACAGCGAAGATACCCGCAGAGGGCACGCGGTATTGTGCTTGAACGCATTCATGCCGTCCGACGACGACAAGCAACAATGTGAACAAGCTTTTCAGAGGGTGCGCAGCAGGGCGCCCTGGGTGAGGCAGCGCTCGACCACGCGCTGCAGGTCGTCGGCATCGAAGGGCTTGGAGAGGAAGTCATCCATGCCGGCGTCGCGGCAACGCTCACGCTCTTCGGCGGCCAGATGGGCCGTGAGGGCCACCACCGGCAGGCGGCTGGCACCGGCCTGCAACTCACGGCGGCGGATTTCGCGGGTGGCTTCGAACCCGTCCATCACGGGCATGGCGCAGTCCATCAGCACCACATCGCAGCTGTGGTGCGACAGCCAGTGCACCGCCTGCAGGCCATCGGCCACGGTGTGCACCTCGTAGCCCAGGTTGCGCAGCATGGCCTCGGCCACCACCACATTCACCGGGTTGTCTTCGACCAGCAGCACGCGCGCGCCCAGGGTCAGCCAGCCAGAATCGGAGAAATCGGCGGGGCGGGCCAGCTCTTCGGGCTGAGGCACGAGCAGGTCGGGCGAGACTTCGCACACCACGGTGGCGGTGAAGGTCGAGCCCATGCCGGGGATGCTGTCGCAGACCAGGTCGCCGCCCATGCCCTGGCACAGCTGGCGGGCGATCGACAGGCCCAGGCCCGTGCCGCCGCGCGCCCGCGACAGGCCGCTTTCGCCTTGGGTGAAGGCTTCGAAAATGCGCAGCCGGTCGATCTCTGCGATGCCAGGGCCGGTGTCACGCACCACCAGGTCGAAGCGACCGGGTTCGCGCTGCCAGGCATGCACATGGATGCTGCCGCGTTCGGTGAACTTGATGGCATTGCCCAGCAGGTTGTGCAGCACCTGGCGGATGCGGCCAGGGTCGCCCACCAGGGGCATGGGGCCTTCCCAGTTGCTGGTCAGGGTCAGGGTCAGGCCCTTGCGACGGGCCAGCACCTGGAAGATGCCTTCGACATCTTCGAGCACACGGCTGAGGTCGAAGGGACGCGACTGGAACTGCATGCGCCCGGCTTCCATGCGCGAGAAGTCGAGCACGTCGTTGATGACCATGAGCAGGTGCTCGCCCGAGCGTTCGATCAGGCGCAGGCGTTCGAGCTGATCGTCACGCGGCTCTTCGTGGCGCAGCAGGCGGGTCAGGCCCAGCATGCCGTGCAAAGGCGTGCGCATTTCGTGGCTGACCGTGGCCAGGAAGCGGCTGCGCGCTTCACTGTGCTGGCGGGCGTCTTCGAGAGCCTGCTCGCGCTGCTGGGCGATCTCTTCGTTGACGAAGCGCAGGCGCAGCAGTTCGTGCACACGGTTCTGCACGCGCCAGCCTTGCGAGATCAGCATGAGCAGGAAGGCGCCCATGGCCACGGCCCCGAAGTGGCCCATGAGGTCAGGCCGTGTGAGGCAAAAGGGCACCGAGGGGCCCAGGATGGGCACGATGAAGGCCGCCAGGGTGCGGAAATCGATGGCCAGCGAGTAGGACGCCATGGCCGACAGGCCCAGCAGGCTGCCCAGCACCACCACGGCGGCATCGAGGTTGGACGTGGGGGTGAAGTACCAGGCGGCCATGCCCCAGGCCAGGCCATCGATGGCCACCAGCCAGCGCATGCTTCGCAGGTAGGCGCGGGGGTTGGCCGTGCGCTCGGGGCGCTGATTCCCCCACACCAGATGGCCGCCGCGCAAGGCTAGGGTGACCAGCTTGATGGCCATCCAGAGCCAGGCGGCCTGCGGAGAGATCAGCTGCCCCATCATCCAGCCCAGGCCGAACACCAGCAGCAGCGAGCCGATCAGCGAGGCCGGCAGGTGCTCGAACAGGATGCGCAGCCGGTCCTGATCGACCTTCGCGGTCAGCGAGGGCGAGAGGTCGGTGTCAAAGGAAGGAGGCAAGATCTGCATGGCGGGCCAAGCAAAATTGAGCGCATGTGGACGCTGGGTCAAACAGTTGTTTCAGTATGGGCAGGGCCTCAGGCCCGGTCTTGGGGGTTTGCCCCCGAATGCCCCCGAAGTGGGGCCTCAACCCCTTCAAGCAGGTGGCCCACCAAGTGGTCAAGCAGCGCCCGCGTGACCGCCCCGCCCGAGACCTGGTCGAAGTGCACGAACATGGGCGAGGTGTTGAGTTCGAGGAAACACAGGGCCCCGGTGGCTGGGTCGGTCTTGAAGTCAGCGGCGCCGAAATCCATGCGGAAGCGCTGCATGAGGCGGCGCAGGGCCTGCACCTCGGGGGGCACCTCGCAGGGGGTGACGGTGGCGTCCTGCTCGGCACGGTAATCGAGCGAAGGGCTGTCCACACGGAAGGCCAGGGTATGGCGGCCGATCACGAACACGCGCAACTCGGGCGCCACCAGCCGGGGCTGGACCAGGGCCGGCATGGCCGAATGTGGCACCTCAGGGGCCACCGCCTGCAGGGCGTCTTCGAGGGTCTGGCACAGGCCGCCCCCGGCCACGGGCTTGGCAATGGCGGGCCCCAGGGCCTGGCGCCTGCGCAGGGCCTGGGCGTCGTTGCTCAACCAGGTGGGCGGGGTGCACAGGCCCACCTGGCGCGCGGCCACCTGGGCCGCCACCTTGTACAGGGCCTCGGGGGCCATGTCGGCATTGCAGGTGCGCACCTGCGGGTGGGCCAGCAACCAGCCTTGCAAGGCGGCCTGCCAGCCCTGGGCACGTTCGTGCACGGCCGGGCGAGGGTCGGCTTGCGGGCCGAACACGTCATGGCGCAGGAAAGCGCCCACCGGCCAGGCGGTGCCGCCCCAGGGCAGCACACCACCGGGGGCGTCGAGGTCCCAGTGGAACAGCGGGCTGTGCCCGGGCGGGGTGCGCAGGTCGATCAGGCCCACGCCGGCGGCATCGGCCGCTGCGGCCAGGGCCTGCAGGTTCGGGTCGAGCAGGCCGCCCCCCAGCAGAAGCCAGGGGCCGGACACCTCAGAAGCTGCCCAGGGCGCTGCTGGTGGTGGCGGTGGTGGCGCCACCGTCTTCTTCGCCCAGGGCCAGCGTGGTCACGATGGGGCCGCCGCCTTCTTCACCCACGGCCAGGGTGGTGGCCATTTCTTCGCCGCGCAGCTTGGAGGTGATCACGGGCGGCTTGCCGCCTTCTTCACCGACCATCATGGTGGTCAGGCGGGCCGCACCGGTGACTTGTTCGGCTTGCTGGGGGGTGATGGGTTTCATGCCAGGCTCCTCAGAGTGTTCGTGAAAAACGCCACACGTTAAGGGGCGGGCAGCAGGCCCGTCAAGCGGGCTTACCGGTGGTTGCAGCCCCTGGCCCTGGGGGGGCCACTCACAGCCAGCCGCGGCAGCGGGCCGCCCCGCAGCGGCAGGCCAGGCGGCCCTGGTGGTGGGTTTCGCCGTAGTCGGCGGTCAGCTCTTCGCCGGAAGCGATGTCGCGCAGGGCATAAAAAGCCACACGGCCCTGCTCCACCTTCAGGTGCAGGTTGGGCTCGCAGCTGTGGTTGGCAAAGCGAAGGGGGGAATCGCTGCCCGACACATCGAGCGCATGGCGGGCCGACAGGGTCACCATGAAGACATGGCCCGAGCTGTCGCGCGCTGCGCGGGCACGGGCATGGCTTTCTTTGAGGGCGATGCGCTCGCCGCGCATTTCACCGACCTTGCGACGGGCCTCGATGGCCTGGCCTGCGTAGGCCCCGGTGCCCTCGATGCCACTGGGGGCCACGGTCACGGCCACGGGCGCCCGGGGTGGGCGCGGTGTGTCGGCGGTGGGCTCGCCCGACGTGGCGGGCGTGAGGGTGCGCAGCTGGGGCATGGCGCGAAGTATGCCTGCGCGTACCTGCGCGTGCCTGGGCCGTCAGGCCTCTTTCAGGGCCGCGGCGTACAGGCTCTGGCGGGGTGCGGCGAACACGCGCTGCAGCATGGGCTCGAAGAACTCGAGGGGCAGGCACTCGCGCTCGGGGTCGAAGGCAGCCGCGTCGTAGGCCTCGCAGAAGTGGGCCGTGAGCTTGAAGCGCTGGGGCTGGTCGCGGAACTGCTCGCGCAGGGTGCGGTCCATGCCCAGGTGGTGGAAGAAGTAATAGCCCTGGAAGATGCCGTGGTGGGCCACCATCCAGTGCAGGTCTTCGCTGACAAAGGGTTTGACGATGGCCGCGGCCACGTCGGCATGGTTGTAGCTGCCCAGGGTGTCGCCGATGTCGTGCAGCAGGGCGCAGACCACATATTCCTCGTTCTGACCGTCGTGGTGGGCCAGGGTGGCGGTCTGCAGGCAGTGCGTGAGGCGGTCGACCGGGAAGCCCCC
>JBEGRT010000123.1:0-3349 GCA_041180305.1 Pseudomonadota bacterium | reverse complement strand
CCCATCAGGTACAGCGCATAAGACAAGGCACTGCCGAACACCAGGCTGCCGCCCAGCCAGACATCGCGCCAGCTCATGGCCGACGCAGGCGACTGCCCCACATGCGTCAGCTGGGCCAGGTCATGAAAGAACACAATGCACACGCCGCCATAGGCCACCGCCATGGCCACCAGCGCCTGCCAGCGCAACCGGTGCCCCAGCCAGAACGCCGACATCAACAGCACCAGGGTCGGGTTCAGGTACAGGATGGCCCGCTCCAGCCCGGCGCTGATGTACTGCAGCCCCAGGAAATCGAGTGTCGAGGCCAGGTAGTAGCCAAAGAAGCCCAGCCCGGCCACCCAGAGGGCATCTTCGCGCGTGAGGGGCGCCTGACGCGCCTCTTCGGAGCGAGAGGTCCACCAGGCCAGCAACGCGAACAGCGGCAAGGCATAGGCCATGCGCAAACCCACCGTGGACACCGCATCGGCACCCAATCGGTACATCAGCTTGGCCACGATGGCCTTGCCCGAAAATGCCACCGCACCTGCCGTGGCCGCCACAAAACCCCATTGCCTGCCGGTGAGGCGATCGGCCCCCCAACGGGAAACAGCCGACACGGGTGGATCAGAAACTCGCATCCGGACACCATACACCAGCGGACCCAGGCCCCACCTTGCGGCAAAATCCACGCTTTTGCGCACGCACGCTGGAGTCTCGTCATGGCCTTCGCCGACAACCTGAAACAACTGCCCACCGTCAGCCACCTGGCCGCCCTCGAACTCGTGGACGCACAGGGTCAGGTCGCCGCCCGCATCGAGAACAAGCCGGGTCAGGCCGGCTCCCTGGCCGTGTATGCCGCGCTGGCCGACAAGCACGGCAGCATCAACGCCGCCGCCGCCCAGGAAGGCCTGGACATCTACGCCGAACACACGGCCGACGCCCGCGTGAACCCCGGCAAGCACCCCAACATCGACCGCCTGATCGCCATCGTTGACGGCGCACCGGCGCTGCAGGCACGCACCCTCGCGGCCTGATCTTTCGCGCCCCCTTTCGCGCCCCTCTCGGGACACTGCATGGGCCAGGAATCAGGCATCACCACGGGCCAGGCCCCAGCACGCCGGCAGCCCTGGCTGGCCATCTTGTGCCTGCTGGTGAGCATGGCCCTGGCCGCCTGGTCGGTGCAACAGCACTCGCAAGCCATGGTGCACCAGGGGCCCACAGCCCTGGCGCCTCTGGCCGACGGGCGCGTGTGGGTGGTCATCGATCAAGGGCTGCTTCTGCTCGATCCGGAGGGTCGGCAGGTTCAATCGGTGCCGCTGGAACGACTCTCGCTGCCACGCGCGCCCGCCAGCCTGGCCATTCGCACCCTGGTGGACCAGGAAGAGCTGTTCGCTGTGGCACGCGACCACCCCGATGTGGCCGTGTTCAACGGGCAGACCGGCGCCTTGCTGCGTACCATCCACCTTGACTGGCCTGCCGACCTTCGCGGGCAACTGGGCAGCGCCATGTGGCTGGCCGTGCACCTCGATGGGCGCATGGCCGTGGCCACGGGCGGCAGCCACACCGTGGCCCTGTTTTCGCCAGATGGCCGATTCCTGGCGCGCAGTGCACCTGGCACCTTCGACTTCACCAACCGCTTGTGGTGGGAGGGCGATACGCTGTGGGCCACCGACACCAACCGCGCGGCCCTGGTCGGCCTGAGCGGGCTGGACCTCAAGCAGGTGCAGCGGATGTCTCTGCGCGCGGAAGGCGAAGACCGCTTCCTCGCCTTGTCAGATGCCCACCCTGCGCGTGGCGTGCCGGGCAACCCCGTGGCCACGGTCGGCCTGCTCGACCACCGCATGCAAGAAGGCCAGGTGGCTTTCGTCATGCCGGACGGCACCTTGCAAGCCCTGGAGCTGCCCGAGCATGCCGAACCCCGGGACCTGGCCTGGCGGCGCGAAGAGCTGCTCGTGATCGACAGCCACGACTGGCGCATCCGCCGCTTCGGCGTCGACGGGCACCCGCTGGACGACTACGCTGGCACCACCCTGCGCGAAGCCCTGCAGGCGCAGCTGAAAGACCGCCAGCGTTCACTGCAACATCACCACATGGCCCGACTGGGGGCCATCGTGGCATTGAGCCTGGGCGTGCTGGCCTGGGCCTGGCACCGCTGGCGTGGTCAGGCCCCCGCGCGTGCTCAGGCTGAAAACGAACTGCGTTTTGTGGGCACCTTGCCTGAAAAGCCCTTGCACCTGGCCGGCAAACAGCTGATCGTGATGGCACCATGGTTCATGGCCATGGCCTGCCTGTTCCTCATCAGTCGGCCCGAGACCGCCTGGCCTGTGCGTTTCACGGCCCTGGGCGGTCTGCTCACAGCACTGGCCATGCACCCCAGCTGGCTCAAGCGCCTGGCGCGCCAGGCCACTTTTGAATCCACGCTCAACGCCACGGCGCTGCATTGGCTTCGCACCACGCCCCACTGGGCGGCAGTCGCCAAGCCCGGCGAACACGCCCGGGAAACCTGGGTGATGCGGGATGGGCAAAGGCAACGCTGGATGGTGCTCACCAGCCGGCGCCTGCTGTCATTCAAGTGCCCGCCCCAGGGTGATCAGCCGCTGGAATCGCGCTGGTACCGCGCCGGCATTGAAAGGGTACGGCTGGTGTCCCGCAAGAAGCTGCCCTGGTGGCCGCGCCTGCAGCACACCTTCGCGCCAGGGGTGTGGCTTCAAATGCGCATGGCCGATGGCCGCATCGTGCAAGGGCTGGTGCCCTCTCAGGTCACGGCCGAGCGCGTGCTGCACCACCTGGGCATTCCTGCTGTGCAGCGTGATGACGTCGAGCCCCTCTCGCTGGAGCAGCTCGGCGCGCCAGCCTGGGCCCCTGCACTGGTCTCGGGCGTGGTGCCCGGTGCAGGCCAATGGTGGCAACAACGGCGCGCTCAGGCGCTGATGTTCTTTGGTTTCTGGAGCCTTTGGCTGGTGGTGGTGAGCCTGCCCGTGGTCCTGGCCTTGTGGCACCAGAGCACCGAGGTGGCCATGGGCACGGTGTTGATGGCGGTCATGCCCCCGCTGTGGACTCAGGCGCTGTCGGCCCTGGACGCCTGGATCCAGCGCCCGCGCAGCCTCTGAGCCCGCGCGGCCAAACCGTGCCTGGCGCCGTGTGTGGCGACCTGGCATCGCTGCTGGCGTGCATTCCGGGCGCTTTCTCGCCTTGTTTGCATCAGGGTGTGCGCAAGTTCTCACCCGATCCTTTCTGCCCCCTGTCCCCCTGAATTTCATGGGGCTATTCTGCGCGGACAACTTCCCCAAGAGGTGTCCCATGAAGCCCCTGGTTCGCAATGGCCTGCTGGCCATGGTGGGTGTCGGCGCACTGGCCCTCGTGGCACTGC
>JBEGRT010000122.1:0-3791 GCA_041180305.1 Pseudomonadota bacterium | reverse complement strand
GCTGAAACGCAGCAGACACTGGTGCTCAACCGCCTGCGCGGTCGCGTTCGTGTGCAGACAGACGGCCAGATCAAGACCGGCCGTGACGTGGTCATCGGCGGCCTGCTGGGCGCCGACGAATTCGGCTTCGCCACCGCACCGCTGGTGGTTGAAGGCTGCATCATGATGCGCAAGTGCCATCTCAACACCTGCCCGGTGGGCGTGGCCACGCAAGACCCTGTGCTGCGCAAGAAGTTCTCCGGCAAGCCTGAGCACGTCGTGAACTACTTCTTCTTCGTTGCCGAAGAAGCGCGCCAGATCATGGCCCAGTTGGGTATCAAGAAGTTCGACGACCTGATCGGTCGTGCCGACCTGCTCGACACCAAGAAGGGCGTGGAGCACTGGAAGGCCAAGGGTCTGGACTTCAGCCGCGTGTTCGCCCTGCCGCCCGTGCCGGCCGACGTGCCGCGTCTGCACACTTCCACGCAAGACCACGGCCTGGACAAGGCCCTGGACGTGCGCCTGATCGAGAAGGCCCAGCCCGCCATCCAGCGTGGCGAGAAGGTCCAGTTCATGGAAGTGGCCAAGAACGTCAACCGCACCGTGGGCGCCATGCTGTCGGGCGAGCTGATCAAGCACCACCCCGATGGTCTGCCAGACCAGTCTGTGTTCATCCAGATGGAAGGCACGGGCGGTCAATCGTTCGGCGCCTTCCTGGCCCAGGGCATCACCCTGTACCTGATCGGTGAAGCCAACGACTACACCGGCAAGGGCCTGTCGGGTGGCCGCATCGTCGTGCGTCCGAGCATCGAGTTCCGTGGCAACGCCACCGACAACATCATCGTGGGCAACACCGTGCTGTACGGTGCCACCGAAGGCGAAGCCTTCTTCCGCGGTGTGGGTGGCGAGCGCTTCGGCGTGCGCCTGTCGGGTGCCACCGCTGTGGTGGAAGGCACCGGCGACCACGGTTGCGAATACATGACCGGCGGCACCGTCGTGGTCCTGGGTCGCACCGGCCGCAACTTCGCTGCCGGCATGTCGGGTGGTGTCGCCTACGTCTACGACGAAGACGGCCTGTTCGCCAAGCGCGTGAATACCGCTCAGGTGTCGCTGGAGAAGGTGCTGCCCGCTGCCGAACAGGCAGACGCCGGCATCCCGATGCACAAGGGTCAGGCCGATGAGGCCCTGCTGAAGAAGCTGATCGAGGATCACCACCGCTGGACCGGCTCGCTGCGTGCCCGCGAGATCCTGGACAACTGGGCCACCGCCCAGGCCAAGTTCGTCAAGGTCTTCCCGCACGAATACCGCCGTGCACTGACCGAGATGGGCGCCAAGCAAGAAGCCACGGCCGCTGTTGCCAAGGCCAAGTCCAACAAGGCCAAGGCCTGATCAGCGCTTAGGAGTTAGAAATGGGAAAAGTCACTGGCTTTCTGGAATTTGAGCGCCTGGAAGAGGGCTACGAGCCCGTCGAAAAGCGCCTGAAGAACTACAAAGAGTTCGTCATCGGTCTGACGCCCGAGCAGGCCAAGCAACAAGGTGCGCGCTGCATGGACTGCGGCACGCCCTTCTGCAACAACGGCTGCCCGGTCAACAACATCATTCCGGACTTCAACGACCTGGTGTACCAGCAAGACTGGAAGCAGGCCATCGAAGTGCTGCACAGCACGAACAACTTCCCCGACTTCACCGGCCGTGTCTGCCCGGCACCCTGTGAAGCCGCTTGCGTGCTGAACATCAACAACGACCCGATCGGCATCAAGTCCATCGAGCACGCCATCGTCGACCGCGCCTGGGCCGAAGGCTGGATCAAGCCCCAGCCCGCCGCTGTCAAGACCGGCAAGAAGGTCGCTGTCGTGGGCTCCGGCCCTGCCGGCATGGCCGCTGCTCAGCAGCTGGCCCGCGTTGGCCACGACGTGACCGTGTTCGAGAAGAACGACACCATCGGTGGCCTGCTGCGCTTCGGCATCCCCGACTTCAAGTTCGACAAGGCCCACATCGACAAGCGCGTCAAGCAGATGGAAGCCGAAGGCGTGGTCTTCAAGACCAACACCATCGTGGGCGACATGCCGGCTGGCTCGAAGGTCACCAACTGGGCCAAGGACACCGTCAGCCCCGAACAGCTGAAGAAGGATTTCGACGCCGTGATCCTGACCGGTGGTGCCGAGCAGTCGCGTGACCTGCCCGTGCCGGGCCGTGAACTGGCTGGCGTGCACTTCGCCATGGAGTTCCTGCCCCAGCAGAACCGCATCAATGCGGGCGGCAAGGTCAAGGATCAGATCATGGCCACCGGCAAGGACGTGATCGTGATCGGTGGCGGTGACACCGGTTCCGACTGCGTGGGCACCTCGAACCGCCATGGCGCCAAGAGCGTCACCCAGTTCGAAGTGATGCCCATGCCGCCCGAGCAGGAAAACAAGGAACTGACCTGGCCCTACTGGCCGATCAAGCTGCGCACTTCGTCGAGCCACGAAGAAGGTTGCGCCCGCGAGTTCGCCATTGCCACCAAGGAATTCTTCGGTGAAAACGGCAAGGTCACTGGCCTGAAGACCGTGTACGTCGAGTTCAAGGACGGCAAGTTCCAGGAAATCGCTGGCACCGAGAAGACCTACAAGGCCGACCTGGTGCTGCTGGCCATGGGTTTCACCAACCCGGTGAACACCCTGCTCGAAGGCTTCGGCGTCGAGAAGGACGGCCGCGGCAACGCCAAGGCCTCGACCGACATCGGTGGCTACAAGACCAACGTGGCCGGTGTGTTCGCCGCAGGCGACGTGCGCCGTGGCCAGTCGCTGGTGGTGTGGGCCATCCGCGAAGGCCGTCAGGCCGCCCGTGAAGTCGATCAGTTCCTGATGGGCTCGACCACGCTGCCGCGCTGATCGCAGCCACTTCACCTTCCCTCTGTGGTGGGCGCCCCTCGGGGCGCCTGCAGGGGCGCGGTGAATCACCTATCATTGAGTGGCCGGTTCATACCGGCCATTCTTTTTTTCAGATGGCCCAGTTCAAGCTGCCCGACACCGTCCTGCCTTCCCGACTGCCTGAAGCTTTCATCGAGCTGCGGGGGGTGACCTGTGGCTATGGCGATCGCGTCATCCTCGAAGACATCGACCTGGTGGTGCCGCGCGGCAAGGTGGTGGCCCTGATGGGCACCTCCGGCGGTGGCAAGACCACGGTGTTGCGCCTGATCGGCCGCCAGATCAAGGCCATGAAAGGCCAGGTGCTGTTCGACGGGCAGGACATGGCCACGCTCGAAGGCGGGCGCCTGATGGCCGCGCGCCGCCGCATGGGCATGCTGTTTCAGCTGGGTGCGCTGTTCACCGACCTGTCGGTGTTCGAGAACGTGGCCTTCCCGCTGCGTGAGCACACCGACCTGCCTGAAGCCTTGATCCGCGACCTGGTGCTGATGAAGCTCAATGCCGTGGGCCTGCGGGGCTCGCGCGACCTGCTGCCCAGCCAGATCTCGGGCGGCATGGCCCGCCGTGTGGCCCTGGCCCGCGCCATGGCGCTCGACCCTGAACTCATGCTGTACGACGAGCCCTTCGCCGGGCTCGACCCTATCTCGATGGGCGTGGCCGCACGCCTGATCCGCGACCTGAACGACGCCATGGGCCTGACCAGCATCGTGGTCTCTCATGATGTTGACGAAACTTTTCTGATTGCCGACCACGTGGTGCTGCTGGCCAACCGCCGCATCGTGGCGCAGGGCTCGCCGGTCGAGCTGCGTGCCAGCGAAGACCCGCTGGTTCGGCAGTTCGTGCACGCGCGCCCCGATGGCCCCGTGCAGTTCCACCAGCCCGCGCCTGACCTGGCCCATGATT
>JBEGRT010000121.1:0-7096 GCA_041180305.1 Pseudomonadota bacterium | reverse complement strand
GACGCAGCCAGCGCACGCCCGCTGGCGCTGGCCGACGCAGACCTCTGGCGCGTGCGCGAGCAGGCCATGGTGCGCAGCGTGGCCGTGTCGGGCACAGCACGCGCCGTGCAATCGGCCGTGGTCAAGGCCCGTGCCGCGGGTGAGATCACCCAGGTGCTGGTGCGTGAAGGCATGGCTGTGAAAGCCGGGCAGCTGCTCGTGCAGCTCGACACCCGCGAAGCGCAGACCCGGCTGGAGCAGGCCCGCCAGCAGGCCGATGCGGCCAAGGCGCAACTGGCCATCGCCCAGCGCACCCTCGAGAACCAGCAGGCCCTGGTGGGCCAGGGCTTCATCTCGCGCACCGCCCTGGACACGGCCCAGTTCAATGCCCAGGCGGCACAGGCCACCTGGCAGGCCGCCCAGGCCAACGCCCGCCTGGCCGACAAGGCCCTGGCCGACACCCGCGTGCTGGCGCCCCTGTCAGGCACCGTGTCGAAGCAGCATGTGCAGGCCGGTGAACATGTGAACCCCGATGCCCGGTTGATCGAAGTGGTCGACCTGTCGCGCATGGAAATGGAGGTCAGCCTGCAACCGGCCGATGTGGCCCCGTTGCAGACCGGCACCCCGGGCCAGGTGACGGTGGACGGCGTGCCCGAGCCCCTGGCCGTGCAGGTGGCCCGCATCAACCCCAGCGCGGCGCCGGGCACCCGGGCCCTGACCGTGTACCTGAGCGTGGCGGCCCACCCGGCCTTGCGGCAGGGTCTGTTCGCCCGCGGTCAGCTCACCCTGGGGCGCGAAACAGGCTTGCTGGTTCCACGCACCGTGGTGCGCAGTGGCCCGCGAGGCCCCTTCGTGCAGGTGCTGCGGCAGGGCCGCGTGGCGCATCAGGCAGTGGCGCTGGGCACCGAAGGCTTGCTGCTGGATGCAGCAGAGCAGCCTGAAACCCGCGTGGTGCGCGTCACACGGGGCCTGCAGCCCGGCGACGAGGTGCTGCGCGACAACCTGGGCCTGGTGCGCGAGGGCACAGCCGTGCAACGCAGCCCCAGCGACGCCCGCGCCACGAAAGGCTGAACCATGTGGTTCACCCGCCTGTCGATCGGCAACCCGGTGCTGGCCACCATGATGATGGCCGCCCTGGTCGTGCTCGGGCTGTTTTCCTACCAGCGCCTGAAGATCGACCAGTTCCCCAACGTCGACCTGCCCACCGTGGCCGTGCGCATGGACTACCCCGGCGCCTCGCCCACCATCGTGGAAAGCGAGGTCACGCGCAAGGTGGAAGAAGCCGTCAATGCCATCGCGGGCGTGAACCAGATTTCCTCGCGCAGCTACGAGGGCAGCTCGGTGGTCATCGTGCAGTTCACGCTGGACACCGAAAGCCGCCGCGCCGCTGACGAAGTGCGCGAAAAGATCGCCCTGCTCAAACCGCTGTTGCGCGAAGAGGTGAAGGACGCGCGCGTGCTGCGCTTCGACCCGGCCGATCGCCCGGTGATCACGCTGACCCTGTCATCGCCTGGCGGGCAGGTCAGCCCGATGGCCCTGACCACCTACGGCAACGAGGTGCTGCGCAAACGGCTGGAGAACGTGCCCGGCGTGGGCTCGGTGAACCTGGTGGGCGGGCTCAAGCGCGAGATCAACATCTACCTGCAACCCTCGGCCCTGGAGGCGCTGGGCATCACGCCCGAGCAGGTGCTCAACGCCGTGCGCAACGAGAACCAGGACCAGCCCGCCGGCAGCGTGCGCACGGCCGACAACGAACGGGTGGTGCAGGTGTCGGCCCGGCTGCGCACGGTCGAGGATTTCCGGCAGCTGATCGTGGCCAGCCGCAATGGCCAGCCCACCCGCCTGGCCCAGGTGGCCGACGTGGTCGACGGCCCGCAGGAGCGCGAGAGCCTGGCCCTGGTCAGCGGCGAACGCGCCCTGGCCCTGGAGGTGCTCAAGGCCCAGGGCGAAAACACCCTGGCTGTGGTGCAAGGCATCAAGAAGGCGCTGGCCGAAGTGCAGACCGAGCTGCCCGCCGGCATGCAGGCCCAGGTGGTGCGCGACAGCAGCCGCCCCATCGAGGTGTCGGTCAACACCGTGCGCCGCACCCTGATCGAAGGCGCCGTGCTCACGGTGCTCATCGTGTTTCTGTTCCTGAACTCGTGGCGCTCGACCGTCATCACGGGGCTGACGCTGCCGATCTCCATCATCGGCACCTTCTTCTTCATGGACCTGATGGGCTTTTCCATCAACATGGTCACCCTCATGGCCCTGAGCCTGAGCGTGGGCCTGCTGATCGACGACGCCATCGTGGTGCGCGAAAACATCGTGCGGCATGTGCGCATGGGCAAGTCGGCCTGGCAGGCGGCACTCGACGGCACGCAGGAGATCGGCCTGGCCGTGCTGGCCACCACCCTGTCCATCGTGGCCGTGTTCCTGCCGATCGGCTTCATGGGCGGCATGATCGGCAAGTTCTTCCACGAGTTCGGCCTGACCATCGTGGCCGCCGTGCTCATCTCCATGTTCGTGAGCTTCACGCTCGACCCCATGCTGTCGAGTGTGTGGCATGACCCGGCCATCGGCGCACGCCCTGGGCGCAGCCTCTATGACCGCACCCTGGGCCGACTCACCCACGCGTTCGAGGCGGGCACCGAGCGGCTGGCCGAAGGCTATGAACGCATGCTGGCCTGGGCGCTGGATCACCCCCGACTGACGCTGGGCGCTGCAGGCGGCAGCATGGTGGCGGCGCTGGCCCTGGTGCCACTGCTGGGCACCGAATTCGTGCCCCGTGCCGACTACTCCGAAACCTATGTGATGTTCTACACGCCCACCGGCACATCACTGGAAGCCACCGAAGCCCGCACCCGACAGGTCGAACGCACCATCCGCCAGATGCCGGAAGTGCAGTACACCGTGGCCACCATCAACACCGGCTTCGCACAGGGGCGCAACCAGGTCACGCTGTATGTCAAGCTCCAACCACGGGCCGAGCGACAGCGCAGCGTCGATCAGCTGTCGGTGCCCTTGCGCCAGACCCTGGCCGGCATCCCCGGCATCACCGTCACCCACGCCGGCGTGCTCGACGCCCTGGGCGGCCAGAAGCCCATCTCGTTTTCACTGCAGGGCAGCGACCTGGCCACGCTCGAACGCCTGAGCGCCGAGCTGCTGCCCACCTTGCGGCAGATCCCAGGGCTGGTGGACATCGACAGCAGCCTCAAGCCCAACAAGCCCACGGTCGACGTGGTGGTCGACCGCGACGCCGCCGCCGACCGGGGCCTGAGCGTGGCCGCCATCAGCCGTGCGCTCGACATCCTGATCAGCGGCAAGGTGGCCGGCACCTGGCGCTCGGAAGACGACCTCAACCACGACATCCGCGTGTCGGTGGCGCCGCAAGCGCGCCGCACGGCCGACGACATCGCCGCCACGCCCCTGCTGCTGCCCGCCGCAGCCGATGGCAGCGCCCAGGTGGTGCGACTGGGCCAGGTGGCCGAGGTGCGCAACAGCCTGGGCCCCACGCAGGTGAACCGGCGCGATCTGAACCGCGAGATCGAGATCACGGCCAACGTGAGCGGCCGCTCGGTGGGCGAGGTCTCGAAAGACATCCGCCAGGCGCTCGACCGCCTGAGCTACCCCACTGGCTACCGCAGCCGCTTCGGCGGCTCGACCAAGGACATGAATGAGGCCTTCGCCTATGCCGTGTCGGCTCTGGCGCTGGCCGTCATCTTCATCTACATGATCCTGGCCTCGCAGTTCCGCAGCTTCCTGCAACCGCTTGCGCTGATGAGCGCCCTGCCCCTGACCCTGATCGGCGTGGTGCTGGCCCTGCTCATGTTCGGCTCGACCCTGAACATGTTCTCGGTCATCGGCATCATCATGCTGATGGGCCTGGTGACCAAAAATGCCATCTTGCTGGTCGATTTCGCCAATCGGGCCCGGGCTGGGCAGGCCCACGACGAGCGCACCGGCGAGCCGCTGGCCGCCCTGCCCCGCCGCGAGGCCCTGCTGATGGCCGCCCGCGTGCGCCTGCGCCCCATCCTCATGACCACGCTGGCCATGGTGTTCGGCATGGTGCCCCTGGCTTTTTCCATGATGGAAGGCTCGGAGCAACGCGCGCCCATGGGCCAGGCCGTGATCGGCGGCGTGATCGCCTCTTCGGTGTTGACCCTGGTGGTGGTGCCGGTGGTCTACAGCTACATTGATCGGTTGTCGGCCTGGGCGGGCCGGCGTTCGCAAATGGACAGTTTCACCACTGAAAAGGCCAGCGGGCCACTCAATTCCGCCGACAAGGGCGACGGCACTTCATAAAATAGCGGGTTTGGCACTGCCACCTGACAAGATTCAACCGGTTCCTGCCGGCAACCCTGGAAACGCACCATGAACGTCGAACAAGCCCGCTTCAACATGATCGAACAACAGATCCGCCCGTGGGACGTGCTGGACACCTCCGTGCTGGCCCTGCTGTCGGTCGTTCGCCGTGAGAACTTCGTGCCGGCCGCCCACCGCAGCCTGGCCTTCATGGACATCGAGATCCCGCTGCCCGGCGGCCAGAACATGCTGGCCCCGCGCGTGGAAGCCCGCATGGTGCAGGACCTGAACCTGTCCAAGCGCGACCGCGTGCTGCTGATCGGCGCCGGTTCGGGCTACATGACCGCCCTGATCGCCCACAAGGCCCAGCGTGTCATCGCCATGGAAATCCGCCCCGAACTGGTCGAGTTCGCCCGCACCAACCTGCGCAACAACCAGGTGCACAACGCCGAAGTGGCCCAGGGCGATGGCAGCGAAGGCCTGCCCGCGCAAGGCCCCTTCGATGCCATCGTGCTGACCGGCTCGGTCACTGCCGTGCCCCAGGCCCTGTTCGATCAGGTCAAGCCCGGCGGTCGCCTGATGGCCATCGTCGGCCGTGAGCCAGTCATGCAGGCCACCCTGTTCACCAAGGCTGCCGATGGCAGCATCACCTCACGCCGCCTCTTCGACACGCTGGCCACTCCGCTGGACCGCATGGCCGCCGAAGCCGGCTTCACCTTCTGACCCTCTCGAACCTGTGGGCCCACCGCCCCGGCCCACTCGCGTTGCCCCCTCAAAGGAAACCCATGTTGCATCACGGTCCCTGCCTTCGTCCCGCTTCGAGCCTGCGCCGCACCTCGGCTGCCGTGGCATTGCTTGCATCCTGCTGGGCGGCAGGGGCCAGCGCCCAAAGCCTGAGCGAGCTGTACCAGACCGCACGCGGCTACGACGCAGCCTTCCTGGCTGCCCAAGCCCAGGCCGAAGCCACCGGCTACAAAGCCGAGCAGGCCAAGGCGGCGAACCTGCCGAGCGTGGGCCTGAAAGGCTCGATCAACCGCAACCAGTTCGAGCCGGCCAACAAGAATCTTCAGCTGGGCAACGTCGACAAGTACCACTTCACCAACAAGTCGCTGGCCCTGCAGGCCCGTCAGTCGCTCTACAACAAGGGCGTGACGACCAGCATCCAGCAGGCCGAGGAATCGCTGAAAGTGGCGGCTGCCGACCTGCGTGCCGCCGAGTCCGACCTCATCGTGCGCCTGTCTCAGGCCTACTTCGACGTGCTGGGTGCCCGCGACGCACTCACCACGGCCCAGACCAACAAGAAGGCCCTGGCCGAACAACTGGCATCGGCCAAACGCAATTTCGAGGTGGGCAACGCCACCATCACCGACACGCGTGAAGCCCAGGCGCGCTTCGACCTGGCCACCGCCCAGGAAATCGCCGCTGAAAACGACCTGAAGGTCAAGTCGATCGCGCTCGACCAGCTGGTGGGCCAGAACAATGTGCAGCCTCTGTCGCTGGCGGCACCGGCCAGCAGCCCGGCCCTGAGCCCGGCCACGGCCGAAGAATGGGTCGCGCTGACCGCCGAATCTCCGGTCGTGCAAAAGGCCACCGTGGCCCTGGATGTGGCCCGCATCGAAGCCGGCAAGGCCCAGGGCGAGCACCTGCCCACGGCCGACCTGGTGGGCACCATCAGCCGCAACGAAGTCGATGGCTCCGCATCGGCCGCCCTGGCATCGAGCACCGGCAACACCGCCTCGATCGGGCTGGAAGTGAACGTGCCAGTGTTCGCAGGCTTTGCCACCACCAACCGCATCAAGGAAACCGCCTCGCTGCTGAGCAAGAGCGAGCGCGACCTGGACAACGCCCGCCGCAGCGTGGCCCTGGCCACCCGTCAGGCCTTCTTCGGCGTGCAATCCGGGCAGGCCCAGGTGAAGGCGCTCGAAGCGGCCGAGGCCTCGGCCAAGCTGGCCCTGGAAGCCACGCAACTGGGTTACCGCGTGGGCGTTCGCGTGAACAAGGACGTGCTGGATGCCCAGACCGCCCTGGCCACCACCCAGCGCGACCTGTCCAAGGCCCGCTACGAAGTCATCGTGGGCACCATGAAGCTGCGCCAGCTCAGCGGCAGCCTCAAGGCTGAAGACCTCGACAACCTCAACAAGCTGCTGAGCCGCTGAACGCTGAGGGGCTTCCTGGGCCCCACCCGCACAGCCAGCACGTCAAGCACAAGGCGCCCCGCGGGGCGCCTTTGTCATGGATGGGGGTGAATCGCTGCACGGCGCTTGTGCCACCAGCGCACCAGGCCCGTGGCCACGCTCAGCACCCACAGCAGCCCCGCCAGCAGCACCGCCACACGCCCGGCCAGGCCCAGGAATTCGCCGTCGTGCAAAGGGTGCAGCCAGGCCAGCACGGCATCGCTGGCCGAGCGAGTGGCAGGGTCTTGCACCGCCAGCACCACACCGCTTCGGGCATCGACCCACACCTGCGTTTTCGGGAAGCGCCGCCCGGGCTCGAAGGCTTGCCACATCTGCACGCGCCACACGGGGCGGCCCGCACCGGGCGTTTCCAGCCAGCGCAACTCTGCGTCCGGAAAGCGCTGCCGGGCCAGCGCAATGGCCTGCTCAGCGTTCACGGCCAACTGGCTCACCTCAAATCCCGGCTCCGAAACATTTGGCGCACGGCTGATGGGCGACACGCGCTGCATCGTCGGGCGGAACCAGTCGGGTTCGGCCAGCATCACCCCGGTGCCTGCCACCAGCAGCCACACGGGCAGCACACACACCCCCACCACGGCATGCAGGTCGTACACCCATTGCTGGGCGCTGCCCCGCCAACGGATGCGAAACGCCCGGGC
>JBEGRT010000120.1:0-2779 GCA_041180305.1 Pseudomonadota bacterium | reverse complement strand
TGGTCTGGCCTTCCAGGGCCTCCTCGACCTTGCCCAGCAGGTCTTCGCCGCCGTAGAAGAACTCGGTCGGCTTCGTCAATTCATCGATGAGCACACCTTGAGCGTCCTCAAGACGCCACGTCAGGCTCACCACACAGGGGTTGCGAATGTCCATGCCGAGATCATCTCACAGCGACAATGGCGCCTGCGATCAACCCGACCCTTCAGAAAGCCATCCCGAGATGAGCACCACGCCGCGCAAGCCTTCCCGCACCGCCTCCCGCGCTGCCTCTTCCACCTTGCAGGACCCGCTGGCGCAGCCCACCGAGCTGCTGGGCGGCCTGTCGCCCGCGGCGTTCATGAAAAAGCACTGGCAGAAAAAGCCGCTGCTCATTCGCCAGGCGGTGCCTGGTGTGCGCCCGCCCATCGAGCGCAAGGATCTGTTCGAGCTGGCCGGCCGTGACGACGTTGAATCGCGCCTGATCGTGCAAGGCCCTGGGGCCACCAAGGGCCGTGGCAAGGCGGGCGCACAAGCGTCGGATGCCGACTGGAGCCTGCGCCATGGCCCCATCGCGCGCCGCAGCCTGCCGCCCATGAGCCAGCCCCACTGGACCTTGCTCGTGCAGGGGCTGGACCTGCATGTGCCTGCGGCGCACGAACTGCTCAGCCGCTTCCGTTTCGTGCCCGATGCCCGCCTGGACGATCTGATGATTTCCTACGCCACCGATGGTGGTGGGGTGGGCCCGCATTTCGATTCTTACGACGTGTTCCTGCTGCAGGTGCACGGGGTGCGCAAGTGGCGCATCGGCCGCCTGAAGGACGACACCCTGGTGCCCGGCAAGCCCCTGAAGATCCTGCAGAACTTCGAGTGCGAGCAGGAATGGGTGCTGGAGCCCGGCGACATGCTGTACCTGCCGCCCCGCTGGGCGCACGACGGCATCGCCCAGGGCGAGTGCATGACCTGTTCGATCGGCTTTCGCGTGCCCGAGGCCCATGCCTTGGCGGCCGAACTGCTGGTGCGCATTGCCGAAGGGCAGGACACCGACCAGCGCCTGCTGTACAAAGACCCGCAACAGCCCGCCACCGCCGAGCCTGGCCGCATGCCGGCCGACCTGCAGGCCTTTGCCGCCGAGGCCGTGGCCCGCGCCCTGAAAGACCCGGCCCAGGTGCTGGCCGCTCTGGGCGAGGTCATGACCGAGCCCAAACCCAAGGTGTGGTTCGACATCGCCGACGTGCTGCCCGAAGGGGCAGGCGTGGTGCTGCACCCCGCCACCCGCATGATGTACGACGACCAGCGCGTGTATTGCAATGGCGAATCATGGCGCGCTGCGGGTGCCGATGCCCGCCTGCTGCGCCGCCTGGCCGATCGGCGCGAACTGTCGGCCGCCGATGTGGCCCGCGCCAGCACCGCCTTGCGTGACCTGCTGGATCAGTTCTGCGAAGATGGCTGGCTGATGCCCCGTCTGTGAGTGCGGCGGGCCTTGGTGCTTTCAGGGAGACAGCCATGGATGAGCCCGCAGTGCCCCAGAGTGGGCGCATCGATGGCCCCGAGGCCTGGCAGGAGGCCCTGATGGGCCTGTGGGCCGAGGCTGCTGCCCATGGTGGCGACCTGTGGCTTCAGGATGCCGACTTCCTGGGCTGGTCCCTGGGCCTGGAGGCTTCGGTGTTGCACTGGAACCAGTGGGCTGTGGCGCACCGTCGCTGCGAGGCGCATCTGGTGGCGCAGGACTGGCGCCATGCGCGCCTGGCGCACCCCCGCTGGTGCCGTTGGCAACCCACATGGACGCACCGCGTGCACATGCGCGTATTGCCCGACGATGAGATGGGTGCGGTGGACGGCTGCCGCACCATCGCGGTGCTGGGGCAGCGCCTGGCGCTCTGGCTGGACGATGTGGAAAAATGTCGGGGTGGCTGGAGCCGTTCGGCGCAGATCGCCCGGGCCATGACCCAAAAGGTTGATGCGAATTTGCAACGATCCTCTGATTCGGGGGGCGCGTCAATGCTGGGCTTATAGGGACTAGCCCGAACGCGTCCTATAATAAACGTCTGTATGAGGTGTTCCATCACGGATGCCTTATCCAAGAAACACCCTTGAGTCTCGTTTCCGTGGGACTGTGGGTACGCATAGTTCCGCAAACCTTTTGACACTCCTTTTGAGGACACAAGCATGAAAAAGTCGCTCCTGCTGGCTTCGCTGATCGCCGCTATGGCCCTGGCCGCTTGCGGCAAGAAAGAAGCTGCCGCTGACGCCGCTTCCGCCGCTTCGGAAGTTGCTTCGGCTGCTGCTGAAGTCGCTTCGGCTCCTGAAGCCGCTTCGGCCGCTTCGGACGCTGCCCCCGCCGCTTCGGAAGCCGCTTCGGAAGCTGCCTCGGCCGCTTCGAACTAATTCCTGTCCTCAGGGATTTGAAAAGCCACCTTCGGGTGGCTTTTTTCATGCCCGTACAGGGCTGCATCGTAAACAGCTTGCGTTGCGCCATGAAAAAACCCGGCCGAAGCCGGGTTTTTTCATGGTCAGGCGCTACTCACTCGAGGTTGGCGCTCAGCAGGCGAATCACTTCGCGCGCGTTGTCGTCAGACAGGGCCTTGCCTTCGCCGCTGAGCACGGTCACACGCGCTTCACGGTCGCCGGCGGTGCCCAGTTGCAGGCGGTAGCGCGACACGGTGTCGGTGGGCTTGCTGCTGAACCAGTTGCCGATGCGGTCGAACAGGCCAGGCTTGTCGGCGTTGCCCTTGGCGGCCAGACGAACTTCGTAGAAGCCTTTGGTGCGGTCGCGGTCTTCCACAGTGAAGCCGCCGCGGT
>JBEGRT010000119.1:0-4649 GCA_041180305.1 Pseudomonadota bacterium | reverse complement strand
ACCACGCCTTGCGGACCGATCTGTACGCCCAGGCGGGCCATGCGGTAGCGCATCTGCCGAAGCGACAGGCCCATGGCGGCCCCTGCCGCCGTGCGGTTCAGGCGGTGCTGTTCCAGGGCCTGCACCAGGATGTCGCGTTCGATCTGGTCGAGGTGGGTGACCAGGTCGGCGGGCACTGGCACGGTTCCGGTGGCCGGTTGCTGCACGTGACCAGAGGGCCCACCAACCATCGCAACGGGCCCGGGGGCGCTGGTCTCGGATGTGGCGGGGAGGGCGGAGGTCGGGCCTGCGCTCGTTTCTGGCAGGCCCAGGTCTTCGGCTTCGATGGAGTGCCCGGCCGACAGGGCCACGGCGCGGTGGAGCAGGTTTTCCAGTTCGCGCACATTCCCGGGGAAGGCATGCCGGTTCAGGGCCTGCATGGCCGATGGGGCCAGGCGTGGGGGGTGGGGCAGGCCCGATTCCTGGGCGATGCGCTGCAGCACCTGCGCGCAGATCAGGGGCAGGTCGTCCAGGCGATGGCGCAAGGGCGGCAGTGCGATCAGGATCACGTTCAGCCGGTAGAACAGGTCCTGGCGGAAGCGTTGTTCGCGCACCTCTTCGGCCAGGTCCTTGTGGCTGGCACTGACGATGCGCACATCCACGGCCAGCTCATTGACCGCGCCCACCGGGCGCACCGCACGTTCCTGGATGGCCCGCAGCAGCTTGGACTGCATGCTCAGGGGCAGGTCGCCAATTTCGTCGAGGAACAGCGTGCCCCCGCGCGCAGCCTGGAAGAAGCCTTCCCGGTCTTCCTGGGCGCCGGTGAAGGCGCCTTTGCGATAGCCGAAGAACTCGGCTTCGAGCAGGTGCTCGGGGATGGCGCCGCAGTTCACCGCCACGAAAGGCCCAGCACGGCGGGCGCTGACGTCGTGGATGGCGCGTGCGACCAGTTCCTTGCCGGTGCCGGATTCGCCCCACAGCAGCACAGGGGCCATCGAGCGCGACACCTTTTCGATGAGGGCGCGCACTTGTTCAATGGCCTGCGAATGCCCGATCAGGCGGGCCATGGCGGCCTGGCTGGACAGGGGGGATGCGGGCTGCGCATCAGGCGGTGCGGCTTGGGATTCCTGTGCGGGGCGTGCCGGCCGTGCGGGGCGCTGTTCCACGTTGCCCAGGCTGCGCAGGCTGTGTGCTGACGTGCCTCGCGCGGCCACGGCCGAGGCCACGACGCTGCGGAATTGCTTGAGATCGACCGGTTTGGTCAGGTAGTCGAAGGCGCCGGCCTTGAGCGCTTCCACGGCGTTTTCCGCCGAGCCATGGGCCGTGATCACCACCGCTTTTTCAGGGCGCTGGCCCTGCTCCAGCTGGCGCAGCACGTCCAGCCCGCTGCCATCGGGCAGGCGCATGTCGGTGATGATGGCGTCGTAGGCCTTTTGTTGCAGCAGGGCCAGGGCGTCGTCCACACAGGCCGCGGTGTCGACGTCGTGCCCCTCGCGCAGCAGGGTCAGTTCGTACAGGGTGCGCAGGTCGGGCTCGTCGTCAACGACCAGCAGGCGGGCAGGGCGCGTGGTGCTCATGGGGTGGCGTGTGTCTCGGGTGCCTGGGGCACCAGGGGCAGCAGCAGGTAGAACTCGTTGCGGTGGCGCACCATGGGTGGGTGCTGCCGGTAGTCGAGGGTGGCGCCATGGCGCTCGCACAACTCCCGGCTGATGTACAGGCCCAGCCCGGTGCCGCGGCTGCGCGTGGAAAAGAAGGGCTCGAACAGCGAGCGCTCGGTGTCGGCGTCGATGGCCTTGCCGTCACTGGCCACCGACACCAGCGCCTGCAGGGTGCCGGTGTCGCTGTCGCGCAGCAATTCGGCATTGAGCTCGATGGCGCCTGCTTCGGCACTGCTGTGGCGCCACGCGTTGTCCAGCAGGTTCACCAGCACCCGGCGCAAGTGCTCGGGCTCGAAATGCACACGGGCCACCGTGCCCAGCTCGCGGGGAGGCAGGCCTTGCAGCTGCACCTTCAGGCGCGGTTGCGAGGCTGTATCCGGGTGAAGCGCCTGCCACTCGTCGGCAATGGTGCGCAGCATGCGGTCGAGCTCGATCACGGGCGCATCAGGCCGCTGTCCAGGCGCCACTGTCAGCACGTCATCGACGATGCGTTTGAGGCGCTCGACGTTGTCCGCGATCATGGCATTGAGCCGGATCTGGGTGGGGTCGGTGGCGTCTTCGGCCATCAGGGCATTGGCCTGGGCGATGGCCGCCAGCGGATTGCGCACTTCATGGGCGATGCCGGCGGTCATGCGGCCCATGGCCGCCAGCTTGTCCTGGCGTGCGCGGGCCTGGACCACGCGCTGGTCTTCCAGGAAGAGCACGCAGAGATCGTCCAGACGCTGCCCGGTGCGGCCCCGGGTGAATTTCACGCGCATGCGCAGCAAACGCCGGGTGCGGTCGTCGAACAGCAGGGCCAGGTCGTGGGTGTCGTGGGGGCGGGGTGGCTTGTTGAACGCGGCTTCGATGGCCTCGACCAGAGGGGCCCAAGCGGGCACGCCCCGCAGCTGGAAGGGTGGTTGCGGGGTGCTGCCATGGGCCGACAGCAGCTTGCGCGCCGAAGGGTTGGCACTGCGTACGCGCCCATGGCGATCGACCACCAGCACGCCTTCGCTCATTTCTTCGATCACGAGCCGGTTCAGCTGGCCTTGCTGGCGCGCCTGTTCCTGGTGGCTGCGGGCGCTGCTCTGTTCACGCGCCAGGCGTGACGACAGTTCGCTGACCATCAGCGCCACCAGCATCAGGCCGAAACCGGCCAGGCCAGCGCCAGGCAATGCCGCGGCCAGGTCGTTGTGGAACAGGCCGGACAGCAAGGTGCCGGTCAGGATGATCAGGGTGGCCGCGGCGGCCGTCGCGACCGCCAGGAAGCGGGGCAGGAGCACGGCACCCATCAGCACGGGCAGGGCCATCAGCGCTGCGGCGTTGAGGTTGAGCACCTTGTCGACGAACCCGAACACGGCAAAGGTGGCCAGGTCGACCCCCAGCGTGGCCAGGGCCTGCCGGGTGCTCAGGCGTTGCTGGCCTTGCGTGAAGGCTTGCCGTTGCGAGGGCAGGGCCCACCAGCCCAGCGTGAGGGTGAGGTAGCCCAGGGTCAGGCCCGCGAGTTCCAGTGGGGCCCGGCGGTCCATCAGCCAGGAGCCGAACAGGCCCGCCAGGAGCACGAGGGCCAGTGCCACGCGCGCGGCGAGGAAGGCCCGGTACAGCCGCCCGAGCGCTGGCCCGGATGCGGCGCCAGCCAGCGGGGCCCGCCAGGGCCCCTGCCACCAACGGCCACCATCGACTTCGTTGGCAGGGGCTGCCTTGTGGCTTGTGGCGGACTGACCGGCTCCCGAGGCTTCTTCGATCCCCCCGAACCAAGACACCCCGGTGTCTGCCGGTTGGGTCGAGGCTTCGAGGTCGGGGCGTTGGGGCGAGCGCGTGGTCGGCATGGCCGAAGCAGCCTCAGGCGGCCGGGCGGTGCAGCAGCACTTCCAGCACGAAACGGGAACCCACGTAGGCCAGCAGCAACAGCAAAGAGCCACCGCTGAGCCACAGGGTGGCCGTGCGGCCGCGCCAACCCATCCAGTGCCGGCCCAGCAGCAAGGTGGCGAACACGGCCCATGACAGCACCGAGAACACCGTTTTGTGGTCCCAGCGCCAGGGGGTGGCGAAGGCGTAGCCCAGCAGCAAGGTGGCCGACAGCACCAGGAAGCCTGCCATCACGAAGCGGAAGGTGAGCGATTCCAGCTTGAGCAGCGGGATGCCGGCGGGCGGCAGGCGAAGCTTCAGGCGTTTTTCAGCCCGGCGCATGAATGCCGCGTGCAGCAGGGCCGCACCAAACAGCCCGTAAGACGACAGGCCCAGCGCCCAGTGCAGCGGCGCCAGCGCGTGTTGCGAGGGGTGCACCTTGCCGGGGAACAACCAGGCCAGCACGCAACTGCCCACCGCCAGCCAGGCCAGCGTGCGCCGCGCCGCCGGTGAATCAACTTCCAGGCGCTCGATCGCGTAGATCAGCAGCACCATCCAGACCGTGAACGACAGGGCCGGGGCAAAACCGAAGCGGGCCACTGGGGCTGCGGCCTGCCAGTCCAGCGCGTCCAGCGCGATGGCCAGTGACTGCGCCAGCCAGCCCGCCGCCAGCAGCCACAAAGCCGTGGGCCAGCGCGGGTGCTGGGCCTGGGAAGGGGCGTTCTCGGCCCCGGCATGGGCCTGCGGCCACAGCGCCGCCAGCGCATAGGCGCCCACCGCGGCGAAAGTGGCCGATGTGAACAGGGTGGCGGGCGATAGAATCATCCAGACAGTGTACGGTCCCGGCGCCTTTGCCTGCGGCCTGCTTCTCCATTTGCAACACCCATGGCATCCAACCTCACCGAACGGCTGAGTCGTCTGATCAAGACGATGCGCGGCCAGACCCGCATCAGCGAAGAAAACGTCCAGGACATGCTGCGCGAAGTGCGCATGGCCCTGCTGGAAGCCGACGTGGCCTTGCCGGTGGTGCGCGATTTCATCGCCCGTGTGAAGGACAAGGCCCTGGGCGCCGAGGTGGTGGGCTCGCTCACCCCCGGGCAGGTGCTGGTCAGCATCGTGCAAAAGGAGCTGGCCGCCACCATGGGCGAGGGTGTGGCCGATCTGAACCTGGCCACCCAGCCGCCC
>JBEGRT010000118.1:0-3501 GCA_041180305.1 Pseudomonadota bacterium | reverse complement strand
GCTCCTGGTCGGCGGCCATGTCCCAGCCCTTGAGCGCTTCGGCGTGGGCTTCTGGCACCGCGAGCTTGTAGCCCGACACATCAGCGGGCGGCACATCGCCGGAGCCCATGCGCTTTTCCAGATGCGAGCGGCCCTCGTCGATCTTGCGCGCGGTGGCCTGCCAGTCCACGTCCTCGCCGTTCTTCACGAGGTACTTCTCGGGGGCTGCCCAGGCTGCGGGTTCAGCGGGTGCCGCACCCTTGGCCATGACCGTGCCCCCAGCGGGGGCGGGTGCTGCGGGGGCTGCATCGGCCACAGGGGCAGCGCCGCCCATGTCACCACCGGCAGCGTCATCCATCAATTTCGGGGTCTTCTTGAACATCGGCTTGCACTCCATGTGCTTGGTTGATCTGCCCCAGGATGTAGTCGAGCACCTTGCGCATTCCGCCGCGCTCGTACGTCTTGAGCACGGCGTCGATGCCGCCCGTGCTCACCTGGGGTTGGGAGAATCGCCGCACGAGGTCATCGAGCACGGCGGCGCCGTCTGCGTTGTCCTCAAACAATCGGCGGTAGGTGGCGGGGGTCATGCGAGGCGTCAGATTGACCGCACAGAGGCTTGATATACCTGAATGGTCGCGCTGCCAGTTCCTGCCGACTCGGCCTGAACATCCAGAGTCAACCCGCCGCCGAGAGCGGTCAAACCTGCGGGCATGGGCAGCATGAACGTCGGCGTTCCAGTCCAGCCCTCAGGCAATGCGATGTCTGTCCCGTCCGCCTGTGACCAGACAAACGACGGGTTTAGATTGCCAAACCCGCGCAGTCGGACCCGCACGTTTTTCAGGTTTGCGGGCGAATCCACCTTGATGCCCAGAGATACCAAAGCAGTGCCCGTGAGGCTCATTCGGGGAGCGAAATTGGCGCTCGTCAACTGCACGGTTTGCCCGGAAGCCGTGAACGTGCACGCCAGTTGCTGCGCGCTACCGATGCCGCTCGGCGCGGCCACGATTGACGGCGTGCATGTTGCACCCGATGCGGTCTGCGTCCAGTTCTGCGCCACGCCGCTCGATGGAGTGCCCAGATTGAACAGGCCGTTTTGCAGGATGTTGGTCGAGTCAGTGAACAGTGCAGCGCCCGATTCATCAACCCGCGCGTCACCAGCCGATGCGATCAGCAGCGGGAGCTTCGGCACACCGTCGTTCGACCACGCCGCGGCGAGTTCCTTGCCCATGTAATAGGCGCCCCAGTTGATCGGGTGCAATTTGTCATTTGTGGCGCTTGCCAGCATTGAACTCGTTTTGCTTGCCGGATCGACCACGACACGGTAGAGATCGACCAATCGAACACGCTTCCCGTAGCGGGCAACCTGCTGGCGAATCCAGTCGTTGTATGCCAGCAGCACAGACTGGCGCGCGGTCGTGTAGTTGCCGTATGTCGAGGACATCGGCGGGATCGTGCACCAGTAGACACGGATACCAGCCGCCACCAATGAATCGACTATCTCGATCGCCTCCTCCTTGAGTTGCGCCAAGGTGGCATCGGCCTGAATGTCGTTCACCCCACCCATGTATGCGCAGTGAGTTACCTTCGCATCAATGAGCGTGTCCCGCTGGGTCTGGAACGTCGGCTTCACTGACGCCGATACGCTGGTCATCCCTGTGGATGGGGTCGCCGCAGTCACCACATTGAGGAAACACCCTGAAAGCTCAAGCGCCCACTTGATGTAGCCCCACGGCTGGGTAAACTGCGCAGCCGGGTCGGAATTGTTGATCCATCGCGCCGAGATCGAGTCACCAAGGATGCCCAGCACTGAGCCAGGCATTACGTTTGCCGCACGCCGAACCGCATCAGCCGCTTCGGGTGTGAGTTTGCCGCTGTTGGTGTAGTAGCGCAGAGGCGCGGTCGGGTCGTCGTCGAGATCCCAGCCTTGGCCGGTGAGGGTTCCAGTAAGTGACATGGTTGGCTCCTTACGCTGCGTTGGCCAGGCGTTGAGCCATGGCGTCGGTCATGGATTGCTGCGCGGCCTGCTGTTGCTGCATGGCCTGCTGCTGCTGTTGGTCCTGCTTGCGGGCATCGCGGGCGGCCTGCACCTTCCTGGCGTCCGGGATGATCTGCTTGGGCACGCCCAGGCCATCGGCCACAAGGCGCGAGGCTTGGTCTGCGTCGTAGAGGTCGGCGGCTTGCGGGTAGCCCGCTTGCACCTGCTGGGCCACGAACAGGCCGAAGCGTTCGATGGCGGTCACGTCCTCCAGCTTCTGCGAGCGCGCCAGGGGGCTGACGTACTTGACGTGGAAGGAGCGACCGGCCAGAGCCTCAGGCGCAGCGCCCAGCATCCCGGCGCGATAGGCCAGGCCGAAGCAGCGCACCACCAGGGGTTGCAGGAACTCGGCCTGCAGGCGACCGAACACCGGGCCCAGCAGTTGCCGGATCAGGGCGACGCGCACGTGCACTTCGGTGGCGGTCATGCTCGGGCCATCCTGCGGCTGCAGTTGGTCGGCCAGCAGGCGCTTGCGAATGGCGCGCTCCAGCCGTTCTTCGGCGGTGAACGCGACATTGAAATCGGCGCCGGTCAGCAGCGGCTTCATCGA
The DNA here is from genome assembly GCA_041180305.1 of Pseudomonadota bacterium. Lineage (GTDB taxonomy): Bacteria > Pseudomonadota > Gammaproteobacteria > Burkholderiales > Burkholderiaceae_C > Aquabacterium. Next base: position 937 of record JBEGRT010000118.1, on the reverse strand, counting down.
ATCGACGCTGTTGGCCACGATCACGCGACGCGGGCCGACCTTCACGGTCTTGGGGTTCAGCACCCCGTCATCCTCCGCGATCCACATGCCCGCCACGGCCAGTTCCGTCGCGCTCAGTTCATTCGCGCGCAGGCGGTTCAGCAGGCGAATGTCAGGCAGCGCAGAGGCCACAGGGCCCGTGGCGTAGGCCGACTGAGGCAGGCGGGCCCAGCGCGGCACGATCACCGGCATCTCGTGGTAACCCGACTCGCGGACCGGGTGCTTGGCAGCCTTCTCGATCACCACGGACGAGACAGGCAGATTCTTGGCCAGGAGCGCACCGGGCACATGCAGCGCGCGGGGCTCGATGATGTGCACGAACTCGACCAGGGTGTCGGGCTTGTTCATCACGGCGTCGCGGGTGCGCTCGCTCAGGTTCTTGAACCCGTAGCACTGCGCCGCCTGCTCTGCGGTCATCGAGTGCGCACGCTCAACGATGTCCACCGGGCCGCCCGGCTTGCTGCTTGCGATGTAGAGCTGATGCAGCGGCCACGTCTCAAACGTGAAGCCCCCCACCTCGCGGTCCTCGTCCACGTAGAGCGCGCAGTAACCAGCAGCCACCACGTCGAACATGGAATCGAATACCTCGGCGTCGAAGTTGCTGGCGTGGATGTTCTCCCAGATGAACCGGGCCGACTCCGACAGCCAGCGCTTGCTGCTCTCGCTCGCCCCCGACACATCGAGTTCAAACCACTGCGAGTTCGCCGGGGTGGCGCCTGACACCAGGTTGGCGGCCAGGTTCTCCGCCGCGTCAGCCGACACCGACGACAGCACACGGGCCCGCTTGCTCTGCTCGGTGCCCGCATCAAAAGACGCATCCCCGCCGAAGCCAAAGCCTCGCGCGGGGTTCACGTAGTCGAAGCACTCGCGCGTCGTCGGCTCGTTGCGCTGGCGCTCG
>JBEGRT010000117.1:0-5690 GCA_041180305.1 Pseudomonadota bacterium | reverse complement strand
TGAGCGCCGCCCGCATCGACGTTCTGTCCGGCCATGTGCTGAGCGGTCAGGGCACGGTCACATCATCCTGGCTGACCAACAGCGGCGTGATCGATGCGCAGTATGGGCTGCTGGCCTTGCGCGCTCCGTCATCCGGCTATCTGAACCTGGTGAATCAGGGGGTGCTCCGCGCCAGCCAGGGCGGAACGCTCTTTGTGGATGGCGTGGTGCAGAACCAGTCGGGGCGCATCGAGTTGCAAGGTGGCGGGCTGTTGGCCATGTCGGCCTACAGCATGGCCGTGCAAGGGGGTGTCATCGATGCACAAGGTTCGGGCAACAGCCTGAATGCATCGCTGCAAAACGTCACCTTCCAAGGCACGGCTTCGACCACCGGGATGACGATTGCTCAGCAGTTCACCAACCAGGGCGTGATCACGGTGCAGGCCTCGCCGTTTTCGTCTGACGGGCCTTTGATCGAGGGGCGCGGGTTTGCCGGCTGGAACAGCCCCGTGCTGATCGATGGCGTGGGCTCTATCGTGGTGCAGGACGGGGTGCAAGCCCGAATGTACAAAGTGGAGTTGGGCGCCGGGCAGACCTTCAGTGGCAGCCTGGCCGCGTTGGATCAGGTCGTCAACTCTGGCGTGATGAACATCCGCGGGGCGCTGGGTTTGTCGATCGAGAGCCCTGAGGCCATGCGCAATCAAGGCCTGATCCGTGTCGCTTCTGGATCGCAGGTCAGCAGTCGGTATCAGGCACTCGAAATCAACAACATCGGCGGCACCATGGTGTTCGACAATGCGTCGAGCATCTCCAATGCGGGGCTGCGCGGAGGCACCTTGTCGTCGACCGGGCAGGCTCAGTTGCTGGGTTCCACAGCGCTGACCGACGTGGCCCTCGAAGGTTCCTGGCAGTTGCTCAACGACAGCAGTCGTCTGGCGTTCATCAGCGGCAACCTGGAAGTCAATGGCACCCTTCATGTGGGCAACAACGATGGGCAATCGGGCACCCTGGTCATCCGTGAAGGTGTGGTCTTGTCCGGGCGCGGGCAGACCGTGCTGGGCGGCAGTGCCGTCGTGACGGCTGAGTACCCCTTCGATGCCAAGCTGACGGTGGGCGCGGGGCACACCCTGCGCGGTGGTGGGTGGATCATCTCTGGTCTGGACAACCAGGGGGTGATTCAGTCGGACCTCTCAGGGCAGTTCCGTGGTCTGGAGTGGGGCGGTGGCTACACCGTGACCAACCGGGGCGTGATGCGTGCCATCAACGGCACCGAGCTGCGTGTCACCGGCGACTGGCGCAATGAAGGCGGCCGCATCGAAGCTGAGGCCGGGGCGAGAGTGGCCAACAGCACCGGGGTCATCTCGGGCGGGCAGCTGATCGGTGGGCAAGACGGTGATGCGTTCCTTCAGGCGCACACGCTGGACGGTGTGACCCTGTCGGGCCACTGGCGCGCGGGAAGCAACGTCACGATGGATTTCAACCGTGATGTGGGCCTGCGTGGCACTAACACCAACCTGGGCGACCTCACGATCGGCCAGGGCAGCACGCTGGTCGTGCGTGGCGCCGCCACCCTGCAGGGGCAGGGCTGGCTGATCCTGGCCGATGGTTGGATCAATGGTGATGGCGTAGACCATGCCCAACTCACCATCGAACAAGGGCAGGTGCTGACCGGGCAAGGGGGCATCGCCGGGCTGGGCCTGGTCAACCGTGGGGCGCTGCTGGTCGAAGAAGGGCGCTACATGTCGTACAGCGGCACTCAGCCGCTGCTCAACGAAAGCCTGGTCCAGGTGGCGCGGGGGGGCATCTTGAATGTCAACCAGCTGGTGCAGCGTGGCATGGACAGCGAGTTGTGGGTAGATGGCAACTTGATGGCCGAGCAGCTGCGCATTCAGCAAGGTCGATTGCTGGGCCGCGGGCAGGTGATGGGCAATGTGTCCCTTGAGGGTGGCTCGCTGGTGCTGTCAGACGCTGTGTCCTTGGGCATCCAGGGTGATCTGCAGGCCGATGCCAACAGCGAGATCTTCTTTGACCTGTCGAGTGGCATGCCGTTTTTGAATGTCTCGGGTGATGTGCTGCTGGGCGGCCAGCTCACGCTGAACAGCCTGGGCTTCTACCGCGAAGGCGACACCTTCACGCTGATCACGTCCGGCTCAGAGGTGGGCATGTCAGGTTCCTTCGACCGCGTGGTGCTGCTGGGCAGTGACCTGGGGGTGTCGTTGAGCTATGGCGCCCGCGGGCTGCAGATTTCGGTGGTGCCTGAGCCCAGCACCTGGGCCATGGGCCTGCTGGGTCTGGTCTTGCTGGCAGCGTGCGGACGCCCACAAGACCGCCAACAAGACCGTCAGCAGACAGGTCAGCGCCGGGCGTTGGCCGCTTCGGGCTGCTGAGCCGCCCAGCGACGGTACTGCCAGTTCTTCACCTGGGTGCCCAGTTGCTGTTGCAGCAGGGCCAGGGCAGGGGCCACGTTGGGGTTGCTGGTGCGGCCCTGGGAGAGGCGCACCAGCTGGTGCTTGACCATGTCCATGTAGGCCACCGAGGCCAGCACCTTGTTCTTCCAGGCAATGGCGCGCAGCATGGGCGCGCTGGGCAGGCCCTGGCGCCAGTCGCGGGGCAGGTGCGGGTTCAGGGCCAGGGCCGTGGCCATGCCCACCAAGGCGATGCCGCTGCCCAGCACCTGTTCGGCCACGGGCAGCCGCCGCACGCCACCGGTCACCATCAGGGGCACGGTGGCCGCGTGTGCGATCTCCTGGGCGAACTCCAGGAAATAGGCTTCGCGGGCCAGTGTGCGGCCGTCGCGGGCCTGGCCGTGCATGGCCGGGGCCTCATAGCTGCCGCCTGACAGCTCGATCAGGTCCACCCCCAGCGGGTTCAGCCACTGCACCACCTGCGTGGCATCTTCCTGGCTGAAGCCACCGCGCTGGAAATCGGCTGAATTGAGCTTCACCGACACGGCAAAGCCCGGGCTCACGGCGGCACGCACCTCACGCACCACATCGAGCAGCAGGCGGGCACGGTGGGCCAGGGTGCCGCCCCAGGCGTCAGTGCGGCGGTTGGTCAGGGGCGAGAGGAACTGGCTGAGCAGGTAGCCATGTGCGGCATGGATCTGCACGCCGTTGAAGCCCATGCGCTCGGCCAGCACGGCGCTGCGCACGAATCGGGCCTGCACTTCCGCAATGTCGGCGGCGGTCATTTCGCGGGCCGGGTTGAATTGCTTCGAAAAGCTGCCCAGGTCCATCGGCACGCTGGAGGGTGCCACCGTGTCCTGCCCCAGGGCTTTGGGCATCTGGCGGCCAGGGTGGTTCAGCTGCATCCACACTTGCGCACCGTGGCTGCGTGCCGCCTGCGCCCAGGCCTGAAAGCGTGGGGCGTGTGCTTCGCTGTCGAGCACCACACCACCCGGGCCTGTCATGGCGCGTGGGTCAACCATCACGTTGCCCGTGATGATCAGGCCCACTTCGCCTTCAGCCCAGGTGCGATACAGGCGGATCAGCGCTTCGGAGGGCGCATGGTCGGCATCGGCCAGGTTTTCTTCCATGGCGGCCTTGGCCAGGCGGTTGGGCAGGGTGCTGCCATTGGGCAGGCGCAGGGGCTGGAAGCTGTGCAGGGGGCTGGCAGAGGTCATGTCAGGGCTCCGTGTGGTCGATGCCTGAACCATAAGTTTGAAGTTCACTTGAAGGTCAAGCCCTGTGTGTGGCCTGGGGCTGTGCAGCAACACACGTTTTGCAGGCTTTGTGGCCATGGGGCTGTTCCGTGCGCCCTGTGGCTTGACCTTGAAGTGCACTTGAACCTTAAAGTAGGGATTCACTGTTCGTACCCTCGACCTGAAAGGCACCCGTGAAGATCGGCGAACTGGCGCGACGCAGCGGCCTGAGCACCTCGACCATCCGCTTTTACGAGTCGAAAGGCTTGCTGCAGGCCGTCAGCCGGCAGGCCAATGGCTACCGCGACTACCCGCTCGAAGCCGTGGCCTTGCTCAACATCATCAGCAATGCCCAGCAGACCGGTTTCAGCCTGGACGAGATCCGCCAGGTGCTGCCCCAAGACCTGAGCCATTGGCAGCACGATGCCCTGGTGGCGGCACTGCGCCGCAAGGTGTCCGACATCGAGGCCATGGAGGTGAAGCTGGCCCAGAACAAGGCGCAACTGCAGGCTGTGCTGCACCTGATCGACAGCAAGCCGCAGGACATGGGTTGTGCCGACAACGCCAGCCGTGTGCTGACCACGCTGGGGGTGCCGCTGCCCAAGGCATGACGCACCGGGTGAGACAATGCGGCATGAGTACTTTGCCCCCATGCCCCCAGTGCCAATCGGCCTTCACCTACGACGACGGCAGCCAGCTGGTTTGCCCAGAGTGCGGCCACGAGTGGCAGCCCGGTGAGGCCGCCGCTTCCGAAGACGCCGCCCTGGTCGTGAAAGACGCCAACGGCAACCTGCTGGCCGACGGTGACAGCGTGACCGTGGCCAAGGACCTGAAGATCAAGGGTTCTTCGCAGGTCGTGAAGGTGGGCACCAAGGTCAAGAACATCCGCCTGATCGAGGGCGACCACAACATCGATTGCAAGATCGATGGCATCGGCCCCATGAAGCTCAAGTCGGAGTTCGTGAAGAAGGCCTGAACTGGGCCATAAACCGGCCCTGTCGATCAGGTGGTCGGCTCGGCCTTCTTGCGGGTGCGGGTGGGTTTGAAGTGCTTGTCCAGCGCTTCGGCCACCACGCCGCTGATGCCCTCTTCATGGGTGAGGGCCTGCTCGCGCAGTTTGGCGACCAGCGCTGCGGGCAGGCGCAGCGTGACCTGCACGGGCTTGGGTGTGGCGGGGGCCTTGGGCTCTTCAACGGCCACCACCTTGGCGGCCTTGCCAAAACGTTCAGGGGTGCGCTCGGCCTTCTGCTGGCCGCCAACCTTCTTGGCCAGGGCCTTGTAGAGGTCGGTCTTCTTCATGCTCATGGGATAGCCCTCGGGAGTCTGGGTGAGAGGGCTGCATTGTCTCAGTTGAATCCACGACAATGAGCCATCATTCACACACACAAGGGACGGTCACATGTGGGGAAGGGTTCTGAGTCTTTGTTGCCTGATCTGGTGTCTGGGCCTGCCGCAGCTGGCCCGAGGCGCCGAGCCTGCCGTCAAGGAGACGGAATGGCTCAGTCAGTCGCACATGCGGATCGTGTTCCAGGAAGCTGTTGACAACCGGTTCATGATGTTCAAGGTGGTCGGCCAGAAGCGCGACGACGACAGCATCGTCTACAAGGGCTTCATGAGGCCTTTCCCAAGGAACCTCGACAAGTTCTACACCTACTGGGCCATGGGGGATGCGGCCTACCGTGCCAGGCGTCAGGGCTTCCTGGACCAAGGCTACGAGGAGGTCTGGCACCAGTCGTTCACCGATGCCGGTGGGCAAACCGTTCATCAGGCCGTCTGGCTGCGTTTGCTGGGGCAGCCCGCCCGCCCTGCGGCGCCCGCCACCAAGGGGCCCGCCGAGCGCATCAACCTGTGAGGGGCAAGCCGTGGCTTCTGGGGTGATCCGGCATTTCGCGCCCGGTGATGAGCACGCCATCGCCGACATCTACAACCACTACATCCTGTACACCACAGTCACCTTCGAGGAGGAGCCCCTGTCAGCCGAGCAGATGCGTGCGCGCATCGATGCCTACCGGCAGCACCACCCCTGGCTGGTGTGCGAGCAGGGCGGTGAGGTGGTCGGCTATGCCTATGG
>JBEGRT010000116.1:0-3889 GCA_041180305.1 Pseudomonadota bacterium | reverse complement strand
CACCTTGCGGTCGGCGATGGCCCGGGTGAGGCGGGTGCAGGCTTCCAGGGTCTTGCCGACCACCATGAGGCCACTGGTGTCCTTGTCGAGGCGGTGCACGATGCCGGCGCGGGGCAGGATCACGGCGCCCGCGTGGTGGGCCAGCAGGCCGTTGAGCAAGGTACCGCTCCAGTTACCGGCCGCCGGGTGCACCACCAGACCGACGGGCTTGTTGACCACCAGCAGGTCGTCGTCTTCGTAGACGATGTTGAGGTCCATCGGCTCGGGCGTGAACGACAGGCTCTGCGCTGTGGGGCGCAACTCGGCCTGAACCCGCTGCCCGGCCTGCACTTTTTTGGAAGGCGAGGTCTGCACCTGCCCGCCCACGGTCACCAGGCCGTCTTCGATCAGCTGCTTGAGGTGGTTGCGCGAATAGTGCGGCACCTCCACAGCCAGGAACTGGTCAAGCCGCTTGAGGTGGCTGGCGGCATCGACCATGACGTCCACCGACTCCGGCACATGGGGCACGCCCGCAGCGGAGGCGTCAGCGCCCTCTTCGCCATCTTCGCCCGAATCTTCGGCATCAAACAGGTCGAGTTCGTCCTCGAAGGCCTCCCCGCCAGCCTGTGGGTGGGCATCAGCAGGGGCTACGTGTTCTGCCCCGTTTTCATGTGGCTGTGCAGCAGGAGCGGATTTGGCTTTGACGGACTTGGGTTTGGGCATGTGAGAGGCTTCTATACTGCAGGGTGTTTCGCACAAACAGCGCCCTGCGCAACAGACCAGTGAACGTTTTCAAGCAATCGCCGACCGGCATCGTGAACAAAAGCCTGTGGGCGGCCCTGGTGGCCGTGTCGCTGACGGCTGGACTGGCGGGCTGTGGCTCAACGCCGCAAGATGAATTCGCCAACGTCAGCACAGACAAATTGTATGACGACGCCCGCGAAGAGGCTTCGGCGGGCAACTACGAGGCCGCCATCAAGCGCTATGAAAAGGTCGAGGCACGTGCTTCGGGCACGCTGATGTCGCAGCAGGCGCAACTGGAGCTGGCCTACGCTTACTACAAGACCAATGAACGCGCGCAGGCCCTGGCCAAGATCGAGCGCTTCATCCGCCTGCACCCGACCAGCCCGGCCATGGATTACGCCCTGTATCTGCAGGGCCTGATCAATTTCAACGACGACCTGGGCATTTTCGGCCGCCTGTCAAAGCAGAACATGGCTGAACGCGACCAGCAGGCCTCGCGCGATGCCTACGATGCCTTCAAGCTGCTGGCCGAGCGTTACCCGAATTCGAAGTACGCCGCCGACGCCCGCCTGCGCATGAACTTCATCGTCAACACGCTCGCCGAAGGCGAAGTGCTGGTGGCTCGCTACTACTACCGCCGCGGCGCTTACCTGGCAGCCGTGAACCGCGCCCAGGTGGCCGTGACCGAGTTCCGCAACTCGCCGGCGGTGGAAGAAGCGCTGTTCATCATGGCCCGCAGCTATGACCAGATGGCCATGCCGCAACTGCGCGACGACGCGCTGCGCGTGCTCAAGACCAACTTCCCCAAGAGCACCCTGGTGAGCCAGGGTTACCAGCCCGTCAGCAAGCCCTGGTGGCAGGTGTGGTGAGCTGACGCGCGCGGCGGGCCAGCCAGCCGCGCGCTGCACGCGAGCCGTTGGGGCGTCCCAGCGCCTCGCTGATGAATTGCCCGGCATCCACCAGCGCATCGAACTCGATGCCGGTGTCGATGCCTAGGCCGCGCATCATGTAGGCCACGTCTTCGGTGGCCACATTGCCGGTGGCACCCGCGGCGAAGGGGCACCCGCCCAGCCCGCTGATGCTGGCATCGAACACATGCACGCCCATCTGCAGGCTGGCCAGCACATTGGCCAGGGCCTGGCCGTAGGTGTCATGGAAATGGCCTGACACCTCGTGCAAGGGGTAATGCTTCAGGGCTCGTTCCATGGCGGCCTGCACCTGGCGGGCCGTGCCCACGCCGATGGTGTCGGCCACCCCCACGTGGTCCACGCCCATGGCACGGTAGGCCTTGACCACGCGCTCCACCTCGTCGGGCGACACATCACCCTGGTAGGGGCAACCCACAGCACAGGAAATGGCGCCGCGCACGCGCAGGCCTGCCGCCTTGGCGCCCGCCACCACATCGGCAAAACGCTGCAAGGAGGTGTCGATGTCGCAATTGAGGTTGCGCTGGCTGAAGGCCTCACTGGCGGCCGCGAAGATGCAGACCTCGTCGGCCCCGCTGGCCAGTGCGCCCTCCAGGCCCTTGGCGTTGGGCGCCAGCACCGAATAGCGCACGCCGGGCTGGCGCTGAATGCGCGCCATGACCTCAGCGGCATCGGCCATCTGAGGCACCCACTTGGGGCTGACGAAGCTGGTCACCTCGATCTGGCGCAGTCCTGCTGCCTGCAGGCGCTCGACCAGGGCCACCTTCAGGTCGGCCGGCACGGGTTGGGCTTCGTTCTGCAACCCGTCACGCGGCCCCACTTCCAGCAGGGTGACGCGGTCAACCTGCATCCGAGCCCCCGGGCGTGAAGCCGGTCAGGCGCCCCTGGTCATGCACCACCGGCCCCAGAGGCAGCACCTCCACCGGCTCGTCCACCGGGGCCTCGTCGCCCTGCTGGGCCAGTTCACGCTGGTACTTGAAGCGCTTGGCACGGTCGTAGGGGAACACATCGTGCACATAGCCCGCCTGGATGCGCTCCTTGTACTGCTGCCAGAAGGCGGGCTCCAGCAGGTCGGCGTGATGCTTCATGAAGATGGCGCGCACGCGCGGGTCGCCCAGCAGGAAGGGCCCGAAGGTCTCGGGGAAGACATCCCTGGGGCCAACCGAGTACCAGATCTCGCCGGACATTTCGTCTTCCTCGTTGCGCGGCTCGGGCACCTTGCGGAAGTTGCAGTCGGTGATGTATTCGATTTCGTCGTAGTCGTAGAACACGACCTTGCCATTGCGTGTGACGCCGAAGTTCTTCCAGAGCATGTCGCCCGGGAAGATGTTGGCGGCGACCAGGTCTTTCAGCGCATTGCCGTACTCGATCACGGCGTGTTCCAGCGCCTCGCCCTCGGCCTCCTGGATGTAGATGTTCAGCGGCACCATGCGGCGCTCGATGTACAGGTGCTTGAGGATCAGCACCTTGCCGCCCTCTTCCTCTTCCATCACGCTGGGCGCGAACTTGCGGATTTCTTCGATGAGTTCGTCTTCGAAGCGGTCACGCGGGAAGGCCACGCTGGTGAATTCGAGCGAGTCGGCCATGCGGCCCACGCGGTCGTGCTGCTTCACGAGCTGGTACTTGCTCATGATCATCTCGCGCGTGGTTTCCTTCTGCGGCGGGAAGTAATCCTTGATGACCTTGAACACGAAGGGGTAGGACGGCAGGTCGAACACCAGCATCACCATGCCCTTGATGCCCGGCGCGATGCGGAACTTGTCGCTGGAATGCTTGAGGTGGAACAGGAAATCGCGGTAGAACAGGTTCTTGCCGTGCTTTTGCAGGCCGATGGCGCTGTACAGCTCGGCGCGCGGCTTGCGCGGCATCAGCGTGCGCAGGAATTGCACGTAGGCCGAAGGCACGTTCATGTCGACCATGAAATACGCGCGGGCGAAGCTGAACAGGGCCAGCATGTCGTCTTCACCGAACAGGGCCGAGTCGATGTACAGCTCGTGCTTGCTGTTGTGCAGGATGGGCAGCGCAAAGGGCAGGCTGCGGAAGCCGTTGACCACCTTGCCCACGATGTAGGCGCCCTTGTTCCGGTAGAACAGGCTGGAGAGCACCTGGATCTGGAAATTGGTGCGCAGGCGCACATTGCCCACCTGCTCGCGCAGGGCGTCGTACACATGCGCGATGTCTCGGTCGAGGTCTTCGAACGGGATGGCCAGACCGTAATTCACGACCATCTGGCGCAGCAT
>JBEGRT010000115.1:0-6153 GCA_041180305.1 Pseudomonadota bacterium | reverse complement strand
CGCGGGCCGCAGGTGCATCGGGCCACACGCCGTCGAAGCGCTCGGCCAGGTACTCCGTGATGCCCATCGAATCCCAGACCAGGCCTTCGGGCGTGTGCAGGGCGGGCACCTTGCCTGAGGGCACCTGCTGGCGATAGGCCTGCCAGGCGGGCTCGTCGCCGAACAGCACCATGTGCTCATCAAAGGCAATGCCCAGTTGCTTCATCAGCAACCAGGGGCGAAGTGACCACGACGAGTAGGTTTTGTGTGAAATGCTGAGACGCATGTGGGTCCTCTTGATTTGTGCATCTGTATTAAGGGTCTGCCCTCAATATTTACTGCAATTGCAGTGGTTTCACTGAGGCAATTCACTTTGCGTTAAGAAACAATGGAACCCAATGAATCCAGCCGCGGAGCTGTCATGCATGGATTCTCAACCTAAAAGTCAGGACGAGGACCTTCCATGCCTCAAAGCGAAAGCCCGCCCGCTTCCGTGTTGACCCGTTGGGTCGGCAAGCATCCATCGCAATGGATCGAGACCATGCTGCGCCTGCTGAGAGTCCATTGGCAGTACGCCGACCACCGCCGGGTGGTGCAGGCCATGGGCGGCGCTTCCACCCGCGAACTGTTGCGACTGCAACCGCGCATCGTCTACCGCTATTCCACCGACTACCTGTTCCTGGGCAACCCGTGGGACGCGCGTCGCGACATGCTCGTGCACCACTACGAGCACCTCAACCGTTGGCATGACCCCCTGTTCTGCGGCCAGGTCTTTCGCCAAGGGTGCGAACTTTGGGCTCACGAGATCGAAGGTCAGGCGTTCAGCATCCATTTGCTGGGGCCTTGCATGGTGTCACGCCACCGTGAGGGCGAACTCACATTGGTCTTCCGCATGAATGGGCATGTGTTGTTTCGCCTGGCTTTCTCGGTCTGCCCGTCGGCCTTGTTCGGCTTGCCTCAATCCCAGCCGAGGGGTTCCGACGAGAGTCTTCTGTACATCGGGCAGGTGCAAGGCGTGTCCGACCGCTATGAAGACATCCGGGCCGCCACGCGGGGCTGCCATGATGTCGCTCCCGCGGATCTGTTGATGTCAGCGCTGGCTGGTGTGGCCGAGTGCTGGGGCATTCACCTGGCTTTGGGGGTCCCCCAATCTCGCCAACTCACTCGGGCCAAGCCACGTTTTTCGCCTGGGTTCGATTACGACGCCTTCTGGCAGCGACACGCGCAACCGCAGCCTGGGCTGTCGCACGCCTGGATTGCCTTGCCTCAGAAGGACAAGCCGATCGAGCTGGTGGCCGCCAAGCATCGAGGGAGAACCCTGCGCAAACGTGCTTTCAAGCACGGCATCACCAGGGAAGTTTCGTGCTGTCTGCGTGCTCACATGAACGCAGACATGGCTGGGCGTTCCAGTGCGCTGTCCGGCACTGCGTGCTCGATGCGTACGCCGTCGCAGAGCCTGGCCTGATTGGGTTGACACCCCTGGCCGCGGTCGTCCGCGGAGCCCTTCATCCGAGGGGTTACCTGGCTGGTTTGAGGCATGACGCTGGATTCTTGGCACCATATTTGCACATGCTGAGAACTGATCCAGGGAGTCACCATGAGCACCGACAGCCAACGCCTCGCCATTGCCGCCCACCTGCATGTCGCCATGCGCCGCAAGATGGGCCGCGTCACAGACACCGAATGGATGGCGTCCAACGTCGAGTACGCGATGGCCATGACCCGTTTGTGTCGTGCCGAGCAAGATGCCGACCTCACCGCGCTGGCCGACCGTCTGGACGCAGCCTTTGAACCATTGCGGCCCCGCCGCGCCAAGGTCGGTGAAGCGGCCAACGAAGTGCCCTCGCGCTGGCACGACAGCGAGCTGCGTGCCGAACCGCGCACCGATTCGCAAGCCCGCTCTGCAGAACTGAGCCGGCGTTATGTGGGAAGGCTGCGCTGACCCCCTTGCCCAAGGGGGGCTTTCTGGCCGGATTTCACGGTTCAGCGCGGGGGCTCTGAGGGGATTTGCTATCCAGCACTGAGTGGCTTGGTGGCCACACTGGCATCAAGATTTCGACAGAAATGCCGCCATGTCGCCACCGCCCCTTGCCCCCACGATGCACCAGCAGGTGCAGCACGCCCGAACGCGGATGCTGCACGCTCACGTGCCCATGGCCTCGCTGTGGGCCAGCGTGTTCGCCGTGATGCTGGTGGCCCTGGTCAATCACATGCGCACCGAGGCCAGCCTGCGGGTGGCCATGGTCTGGATGATTGGCGTGCTGCTGCTGTCCTTGCTGCGCGCCCACCACGCCTTGAGCTTTCGCCATGCCCGCGATCCGGAAGCGCCGCACTGGCGTCGAGGGTTCCTGGTCTACACGGCAGCTTATGCCGCGGTGTGGGGCCTTTCCGTGTGGATGTTGCCCCTGCACGGGCGCACCGACCTTCAGGCGATCGTGCTGGGTTCGGTCGGGGGCCTGGCCGCCAGCGGCACGCTGATGCTGCCCGCCGACCAGCGTGCCGCGCGCCTGTGGCTGCTGCCTGTGCTGGTGCCTGGGGTGCTGTACTGCGCGCAACTGGGCTCTGACTACGGGCTGTTCGGTGCCATCACCCTGGTGGGTTTCGGTGTGATCCTGAGCGTGGAAGCCAGCCGTGGCCATCGTCGCCTGGGCGAACTGCTTCAGTTGCGGTTCCACAGCGACCACATCGCCGAGGCCAAGGCCCAGGCGCTGAACGAGGCCGAACAACTGCAGGAGGCCAAGGGCCATTTCCTGGCAGCCATGGGCCATGAGATGCGCACGCCGCTGCACGGCATCCTGGGCCTGTCGCGCATGCTGCGCAGTGAACTGCAGACGCAGGAAGCGCATCAGCGGCTCAATTTGCTGCAAGGCGCCGGGCAGCATCTGCTCCACGTGATCAACGATGTGCTGGACCATGCCCGTCTGCAGTCTGGCCAGCTGGAACTCAACCCTTGCCAGGTGGCGCTGCACGAACTGGTGCGTGATGCGGCAGCCGTGGCCGAGGTGGCGGCGCTCGACAAGGGGCTGAACATCGAGGTCGACAACCGCCTTGCGCAGCAAGGCGTGTGGGTCGAGGCCGATGGCGACCGCATCCGTCAGGTTCTTGGCAATCTGTTGTCCAACGCCGTGAAGTTCACCGAGCGCGGTCAGATCACCGTGCGCCTGCAGCAAGGCTTCACGGAGCCGGAGGGTGACCGTTGCTGGTTCCACCTCGAGGTGCAGGACACGGGCATTGGCATCGCCCCCAGTGAAACCAGCCGCATTTTCGACGCCTTTCAGCAAATCGATGGCAGTCATCGACGCAAGAGCCCCGGCAGCGGGCTGGGCTTGAGCATTGCACGCCAGGTCTGCGAGGCCATGGGTGGCGAGCTGGTTTGCGACAGCCAGCTGGGCGAGGGCACGTTGTTCCGCTGTGTGTTGCCGCTCAAGGTGGTGCCATCACCGGTGCTGGCCGTGCCTCCGGCCGCGATGGGCACGCTCAACACCTGGCCAACCCCGGCCGATGCGCGTTCGCCCCTGCATGGCACCGTGCTGCTGGTGGAGGACAACCCGGTCAATGCCATGGTGGCCCAGGCTGAACTCGAGCAGCTCGGGCTGGTTGTGGCCACGGCTGAAAACGGCCGCCAAGCATTGGAATGGCTGGCCCTGCACGAAGCCGATCTGGTCCTCATGGATTGCCAGATGCCGGAAATGGATGGCTTTGAAGCCACCCGTCACATCCGCTCAGTCGAGCAGCACAAGGGTGGCGAGCGCCTGCCCATCATCGCATTGACCGCGGCCGCACAGGTGGAAGACCAGCGTGCCTGCCTGGAAGCCGGCATGGACGACCACCTGGCCAAGCCCTTCCACCAGGGGGATCTGGTCAAGGTGATCCGCCGCCACCTGCTGCGTGGCGGCCGCCGCACGGCCCGTGCCCTGATGGGGCAGAGCGGACGGATGCGGGCCACGGCCTGAGGCCTCAAGCCCCTGCTGCTGATCAGGCCTGAGGCAAAGGCTCTGTGCGGGCCATGAGCCAGGCCAGCGCCTCGCCCTGCACCCTGGGCGCCAGGCGTTCTCTCACCACGGCGTGGTAAGCGTTCAGCCACTGCACTTCGTCAGGCCGCATCAGGGTCAGGTCGATGCAGCGTGTGTCGATCGGGCACAGCGTGAGTGTCTCGAAGGCCAGGTACTGGCCGTGCTCGGGCTCGCCCGGTGCGGCACTTTCGGCCACCGGCAGGGCCACGTTCAGCACCAGGTTTTCAATGCGGATGCCCCAGCGGCCAGGTCGGTACAGGCCCGGTTCGATCGAGGTGATCATGCCGGGTTGCATGGCCATGTCCGGATGAGGCACGGCCTTGGAAATCGATTGCGGCCCTTCGTGCACATTCATGAAGTAGCCCACGCCATGGCCGGTGCCATGCCCGAAATCGATGCCTTCGGCCCACAGGGGGGCGCGGGCCAGGGCATCGAGCATGGGGGCCAGCGTGCCTTGCGGAAAGCGTGCCCGCGACAGGCCGATGGTGCCCTTGAGCACCAGGGTGTAGTCGCGCTTCTGGGCGGCACTGGGCTGGCCGATGGGCCACACCCGGGTGATGTCGGTCGTGCCCCCCAGGTACTGGGCGCCCGAATCGATCAGCAGCAGACCCTCGGCCACCAGGCCTTGCGGGGTGCTGATCTGCCCGAAGGCTTCGGGTGTGGCGCGGTAGTGGGGCAGGGCGCCATTGGCATTGAAGCCGGCGATGGTGGGGAAGCTCAGTGACACGAACTCGGCCTCGCGTGCGCGCTCGGCGCTCAGGCGTTCGTCCACCGTGAGTTCGCTGATGGCTTCGCGGCCGAGGGCTTGCTCGAACCAGGCATAGAAGCGGCACATGGCGGCGCCATCGCGGGCCATGGCCTCGCGGATGTGCTCGGCTTCGGCCGGGGTCTTGCGGGATTTGGCCAGCGTGGTGGGGTTGATGGCATCGACCACCCGCGTGTGTGCAGGCACCCGTTCGCGCAGTCCGTGGGTGATGCGCTTGGGGTCGATCCACAGCACGCTGCCCGCTGGCAAGGCACTCAATGCCGACAGGGCCTGTTCGTAGGGGCGCAGGTGCACGCCATCGGCAGCCAGGCGCTCGGCCAGGCGAGGGTCGATCTTGCCTTCGGGCACGAACAGCTCGGCCTGCTCATTCGACACCAGCAGGTGCGCCAGGAACACCGGGTTGTAGTCCACATCGGCGCCGCGCAGGTTCAGCAGCCAGGCCAGGTCGTCCAGGGTGGCGATCCAGTGGTGGCTGGCACCCTTGGCCTGCATGGCCTGACGCAGCTGGGCCAGTTTGTCGGCGCGCGAGGTGCAGGCATGGGGCGGCAGGTGTTCGTACACCGCTGCGGTGGGCAGGCCCGGCCGGGGCGACCAGATGCTGTCGAGCACATCGGTCTGGCTGTCGGTGTGCCAGTGGGGGGCTTGTGCGCGCAGGGTGTCCAGCAGTTGCTGAACCTGCGCCAGCCCCATCACCAGGCCGTCGAAGGCCAGGGTGCGGGTGCCGATCAGGCCCAGGCCGTTGAGCCACTGGGCGCAGGCGGGCGCCAAAGCGCCGTCCAGTTTCACCAGGTCGATGCCGGTGCCTGCCAGTTCGGCCTCGGCCTGCTCCCAGTAGCGGCTGTCGGTGAACAGCGCAGCCTGGTGGGCGGCCACCATCAGGGTGCCCGATGAGCCGGTGAAGCCGCTGAGCCACTGTCGGCCTTGCCAGCGTTCGGGCAGGTATTCCGACAGGTGGGGGTCACTGGAAGGGATCAGCGCCGCATCGAGCTGGCGCTTGACCATGTCGGCCCGCAGGGCCTGCAGGCGTGGGGCAATGGTGGCAGCACTCATGGCCTTGATGATGCCACCAAAGCCCAGAGCACATCGGCGTCAGGCCGCGCGGTCTTGCCCGCCAGTGGTGGCCGGTGGTGTGGCTGCGCCAGGCGTGGGCTCGTGCCTGACCGGGTTGACCGCCAGGTTGGGGTTCACGGCCACCGGGGCCACCGGCGGCACACGCACCAGCATTGCGTTGGGTTCCAGCGCGTGCGGGTCAGGGAAGACGCGGGCATGGCGCTGCGACGTGAAATAGGCCCATGCCCAGTCCATGAACACGACCATGCGGTTGCGGAAACCGATCAGGAAGTAGACGTGCACGAACAGCCAGAACAGCCAGGCCGAAAAGCCGCTGAACTTGAC
>JBEGRT010000114.1:0-3103 GCA_041180305.1 Pseudomonadota bacterium | reverse complement strand
TTGAGGCTCGGCATCGGCCGGGGCGTCGTCGGGCACCAGGGCGTGGTCCACCAGGGCCTGCGAAGGGGCCCAGCCTCTGACCATGGCCAGATAGCGCTTGTCCACCGTGTGAGCGGCAAAGGCCTGCGCCATGCCCGATGCCGCCTGCGGGTGCAAGGCCATGGCCAACAGGCCGGAGGTGCCCTTGTCGAGACGGTGCACGGGGTAGACCTTCTGCCCCAGCTGGTCACGCAGTGTCTGCACCACGAACCGTGTTTCGCCCGCATCCAGGCCCGTGCGGTGCACCAGCCAGCCCGCTGGCTTGATCAGCACCACCACGTGCTCGTCACGCCAGACGATGGGCAACTCGATGGCCGTGCTCACAAGGTGCCGCCCTCCACTGGGTGTTGCTCGCAGTCGCCATCGTCGCAGTCTTCGCACACCCATTTCCAGCGCGGTTGCGTGGCCGCCTGCACGGCGCGTTGCGGCGCCTGCAGCCAGTGCAACACGGCCTGCAACCCGGCCGACAGGCGCACGGCGCCCTGCCCGGCCACCACGGCGAAAGGCTGCGCATGCAGCACCAGGGCACGGCGGATGATGGCGTCGACGGGAGGCTGCACATGGGCGCCATCGCGCTGGTGGCCATCGGCCACCCAGGGCAGGTCCAACGCCGTGAGCAAGGTCAGGTCCACCTGCCGGTGCGAGGCCATGGCCTCGGCCCACAGGCTGGTGTCACCAAAGATGAATTCGCTGTAGGTCGCCGTCATGAGCGCCGTGGTGTCGGCCACCACCAGCGCGTGTTCAGCCCGCGCCCTGGCGACGCGCGCCGACTGCTCGGCCGCGATGTGCAGCTGCTCATGCACAAAGGGCGTGCGCCCATGGCGGTCGCAGAACTCGCGCAGGTACTCGGGCACCATCACCGCATCGTGCCCCTGAGCCCGCAAAGCTGACGCGAGCGACTGCGCCAGGGTGGTCTTGCCGGTGCTTTCCGCCCCGACCACCGCCACCACCTGCCCTTTGGAAGGCTGCATGGCGCCCTCAGAAGCCCTGGGCAATCGGAAACCGCTCATGAGCGCTCCTTGGCCATGGCCACCCAGGCGCGCCAGCCCCACACCGACATCAGCGTGAACAACGCGTACAGCACGGCGGTCAGCCACAACTGCTTCCAGGCGAACAGCCCCACCGACACGGCATTGACCATCACCCACACTGCCCAGTTCTCGATGCGCTTGCGCCCCAGCAGCACCTGCCCGACCACGCTGCCTGCCGTGGGCCAGGCGTCCCACCAGGGCACATCGGTGTCGGTGAAACGCGCCAGCAGCCCGGCCAGCACCGGCCACAGCAGCAGCCAGGCCATTGCGCCAGCCCAGCGCTCGCGCACCGTGAGCCAGCCGACCTGCAGGCGCTGCCCGTCGGCCTCCACGCCACGCAACCATTGCCACCAGCCCCAGGCCGCCAGCACCAGGAACAGCACCTGAAGACTGGCCTCGCCATAAAGCTTGAAGTGCAGGAAGAGCACACCGTAGGCGGCCGATGCCGCCATGGCCAGCGGCCAGGCCAGCACATGCACCCGGAAGTTGCACAGCACCATCCACAGCGACAGCACGAAGGCCAGGGCTTCCAGCGGCGTCACGGGGGCGCCCAGCACGGTCCACCATGGCGCGAGCCAGGGGCCCAGCCAAGGCTGTGCCCACGCGAGGGCGGCGCCCAAGGCTTCCTGGGTCAACATCGTTCGGGGAACTCGCTCAGTGCGGCGCGGCGATCTGGACGAAGATTTCGTCCGGCTTGATCATGCCCAGCTCGGTGCGGGCGATCTCTTCGGCGGTCTCCAGACCCTCGCGCAGGTCGCGAACCTCGGCAGCCAGCTGCTCGTTGCGCGCACGGGCCAGCGCATTCTTTTCCTGCTGCGCCGTCAGTTCGGTGCGCAGCTGGAGCACGCGCGGCCACCCGCCCTTGCCGAACCACAGTTCGGCATGGAGCACGCCCAGCAGGGCAACAAGGGCCACGAATGCAAATCGCATGATCAAAGCTTAACAGAAACGCATGGTCACACCGCACACCCAAGGGCGTGCGCACGGCGCGCCGACATGTGCAGCGGGCATGAAAAAAGGGCCCGAAGGCCCTTTGGACAACACCACGCCGATCAGCGCAGGTTGTAGAAGGCGCTGCGGCCGGGGTACACGGCCACGTTGCCCAGGTCTTCTTCGATGCACAGGAGCTGGTTGTACTTGCTCATGCGGTCGGAACGGCTCATCGAACCGGTCTTGATCTGGCCAGCGTTCAGGCCCACGGCGATGTCCGAGATGGTGTTGTCTTCGGTTTCGCCCGAACGGTGCGAGATCACGGCGGTGTAACCGGCGCGCTTGGCCATTTCGATGGCGGCAAACGTTTCGGTCAGGGTGCCGATCTGGTTGATCTTGATCAGGATCGAGTTGGCGATGCCCTTGTCGATGCCTTCCTTCAGGATCTTGGTGTTGGTCACGAACAGGTCGTCACCCACCAGCTGCACCTTCTTGCCCAGACGCTCGGTCAGGTGGGCCCAACCGGCCCAGTCGCCTTCGTGCATGCCGTCTTCGATCGAGATGATCGGGTACTTGTCCACCCAGGTGGCCAGCATGTCGGTCCACTGCTCGGCGGTCAGCACCAGGCCTTCGCCTTCCAGGTGGTACTTGCCGTCCTTGTAGAACTCGGAGGCGGCGCAGTCCAGGCCCAGGGCGATCTGTTCGCCGGGCACGTAACCAGCGGCTTCGATGGCCTGCAGGATCAGCTGGATGGCGGCTTCGTGGCTTTCCACGGAAGGCGCGAAACCACCTTCGTCGCCCACGGCGGTGCTCATGCCCTTGTCGTGGATGATCTTCTTGAGGGCGTGGAACACTTCGGCACCGTAACGCAGGGCTTCACGCAGCGAAGGTGCGCCCACCGGCAGGATCATGAATTCCTGCAGGTCGAGGTTGTTGTTGGCGTGGGCGCCACCGTTGATGACGTTCATCATCGGCACGGGCAGCTGCACAGCGCCCATGCCGCCGAAGTAGCGGTACAGGGGCAGGCCGGCTTCTTCGGCTGCAGCGCGGGCCACGGCCATCGACACGGCCAGCATGGCGTTGGCGCCCAGGCGGCCCTTGTT
>JBEGRT010000113.1:0-2940 GCA_041180305.1 Pseudomonadota bacterium | reverse complement strand
GCGGGTGTCGAGCTGCACGAGCAGCTGCCCGGCTTTCACAGCCATGCCTTCACGCACCAGCACCTGGGTGACCTCACCCGCGGCACGGGCCTTGACCACGGCCGACTGTACGGCGCGGGCTGTGCCCGACACGGCCACGCTGCGCACCATGACCTGCTCGCTCACGCGCCACAGGTCGGCATCGGCCAGGGCCAGCGGGCGTGTGCTGGCTGCGTCGGTCTGTGCCAGTGCGGCCTGGGACTGACGCTTGGCCACGATGGTGCGTACGACCCCGGCGGTGCCCAGGCCCAGCACCAGCAGCGCAATCAGCCAGCCTTTGTTCACGCGCATGGCCTCATCCTTCGCGCGCAGCGCCGGGCTGACGCAACCCTGACAGCAGCAGGTCGATCTGGGTGTTCATGAAACGCTCGGGCTCCAGGGGCATGGGGTTGTGCTGGCAGGTGGCCGTGCATTGGGGGTACAGCACGAGGAACTGGGCCGTGGCCATCAGGGCCTGCACCACGGCGGTCACTTCGACGGGGCGGAATTCTTGTCGGTCGATGCCACGCTGCACCGCCCGCGACACCAGCTGGTAGGTGGGCGTGATCACCTCATCGACGTAGAACTGGGCCAGCTCGGGCATGTTGCCGACCTCGGCCACGATCAGCTTGAAGATGCCGGCCGCGTGGCTCTGGCCGAAACGCTGCCACCAGGTGTGGGCCAGCAGCTTGAGCAGGTCGTCCGTGCTGCCTTGCCACTGATCGGACAGGTCGCGGCTGGCGTCGATCACCTCCACCAGGTAGTGGCGGATCACGGCCTTGAACAGCTCGTCCTTGCTGGGGTAGTAGCGAAACAGCGTGCCCTTGGAGACACCGGCCAGTTGTGCCACATCTTCCGTGCGGGTGGCGGCCAGCCCACGCGTGGTGAACAGGGTGTAGGCGGCCTCCAGCAGTTGCTGAGGGCGTTCGGCCTTGCGGCGCTGCCGGGGGGGCGTGGTGGGCTCGCTGGCCGCCTCGTCAGGGCAAGGCGGCTGGCTGGCCAGGCGGTCGGGCATGAATGGCTTAATGACTGGTCGGTCAGTAATGTTAGCCAGCCCGTGGGTCGCTGGTCAACCGAGGAATGTCAAGGGTCTGTCGCTGAACCCGCACAGGTGGCTGGGTATGCTGGTTGCATGCATGCGTTCCATTGCGATCGGTTCGACCCGCCACTGCCCGAGGGCCACCGCTTTCCCATGGCCAAGTACCGCCTGTTGCGCGAGCGGGTGCAGGCCCAGCTGCCCGATGTGGTGGTGCAGGAATCGCGCGCGGCTACACGCCAGGAATTGCTGGCGGCCCACGATGCGGCCTATGTCGATGCCGTGCTGGACGGCAGCCTGGCCGCCGAGGCCTGGCGCGAAATCGGTTTTCCTCACTCGCCCACCATGGTCGAACGTTCGTGCCGGTCGGTCGGCGCCACGCTGGAGGCCACGGCCCTGGCGCGCCTGCAGGGGCTGGCCGTGAACCTGGCTGGTGGCACCCACCATGCACAGCGCGGCAAGGGCAGCGGTTTCTGCGTGTTCAACGATGTGGCTGTGGCAGCCGAGCTGGCCTTGCGCACAGGTGTGCAGCGCGTGGCGGTGGTCGACCTGGACGTGCACCAGGGCAATGGCACGGCCGAGATCTTCGCGGGCCGCGATGAGGTGTTCACCCTGTCGCTGCATGGCGACAAGAACTTTCCGTTCCGCAAATCGGCCAGCACGCTCGATGTGCCCCTGGACAAGGGCTGTGACGACCCCACTTACCTGTCCGCGCTGGATCAGGCGCTGGGGCAACTGGAGACTGCCCACGCTCACCGACCCTTTGACCTGATCTACTACCTGGCCGGCGCCGATGCCCACGAAGGCGACCGCCTGGGCCACCTGGCCCTGACCGATGCCGGCATGGCCGCACGCGACCGCCGCGTGCTGGAGCTGGCCGAGCGCTGGCGCGTGCCCCTGGTGGTGTGCATGGCCGGTGGCTACGGCCGCGACCTGGCCCGCATGCTGGATGTGCAGTGGCAAACCGTGCGCCTGTGCTTCGAAAGCTGGCATGCCCGGCAAGGTGTGTGACTGCATGGCAGAACGGTGTCCCACACGGAGAGCATTTGTGGAAATAATCGCCGCATGAGCAAGCCCACCCCCACCCAACGTTCCGATTACGCCCATCACAGCCAGATCACCACCCGCTGGATGGACAACGACATTTATGGCCACGTCAACAACGTGACCTACTACAGCTACTTCGACACCGCGGTGAACCGCTACCTGATCGAAGCTGGCGTGCTCGACATCCATGCCGGCGGCGTGATCGGCCTGGTCATCGAAACCCATTGCAACTATTTCGCGCCGCTGGCCTTCCCGAAGAACGTGGAAGCCGGCATCCGGGTGGCCCACATCGGCCGCAGCAGCGTGCGCTACGAGATCGGGCTGTTCGATGAAGGCCAGACCGAATCGGCCGCCGCGGGCCATTTCGTGCACGTGTATGTCGACCGCGACACCCGCCGCCCCACGGCGCTGCCGGATGATTTCGTGCAAGCCCTGCAGCGCCTTCAGATGCCTGCGGTCTGACGCGGCATCTTTCACCGGTCCCTCGCTGACATCCGCCGAATCATGACCCACCCCGCTTCGCAGCCCCGCTCGCCCGACCACATCACGCCTGACACCGTGGCTGCTGTGGACGCGGCCATCACCTCGCGCCGTTCGATCCGCCGGTTCCTGCCCACCCCGGTGCCTCGTGAGCAGATCGAAGCCATCCTGGCCGTGGCGGCACGCGCGCCTTCGGGCACCAACACCCAGCCCTGGCGCGTGCACGTGCTGACCGGCGAGCGCCGCCAGCAACTGTGCGACCAGGTGCTGGCCGCCGCCTCGCAGAGCGACCCCAGCAAGCGCTACACCGAGCAGTACGACTACTACCCCAGCGAGTGGGTCTCGCCCTACATCGACCG
>JBEGRT010000112.1:0-5118 GCA_041180305.1 Pseudomonadota bacterium | reverse complement strand
CCAGCGGGTCGAGCTGGGGCAGTTCGGCCAGGGGCGTGCCGGGCACGCGCACCAGGTCGTTGATGGGCACCGACTCGGGCACGGCCGGCAGGTTGGCCAGCTGGGCGATCAGGCCGGCGCGGCCTTCGCGCGTTTCGCCCATGCCCACGATGCCACCGCTGCACACCTTGATGTTGGCTGCGCGCACGTGGGCCAGGGTGTCCAGGCGGTCCTGCTGTTCGCGCGTGGTGATGATGTCACCGTACAGCTCGGGGGCGGTGTCGAGGTTGTGGTTGTAGTAATCCAGGCCCGCGTTCTTCAGCGATTGCGCCTGGGTGTCGGTCAGCATGCCCAGCGTGCAGCAGGCCTCCAGGCCTTCGGCCTTGATCACGCCGATCAGCTCGGCCACTTTCTCGATGTCGCGGTCTTTCGGGGCACGCCAGGCGGCACCCATGCAGAAGCGGCTGGCCCCGGCGTCGCGTGCGGCCACCACGGCCTCGCGCACTTCTTCCGGGCTCATCAGCTTGCTGGCTTCCACGCCGGTGTCGTACTTGCTCGATTGCGGGCAGTAGCCGCAGTCTTCCGGGCAGCCGCCGGTCTTCACCGACAGCAGCGTGGCATGTTCGATCTCGTTGGCGTTCCAGTGTGCGCGGTGCACCTGCTGGGCCTGCCACAGCAGGTCGTTGAAGGGCAGGTTGAACAGCTCGATCACCTGGGCACGGGGCCAGCGGGCCTGGCTGTCGTCTTCCACGGTGCAATCGCCACCACAGCCATGGGCATTGAGCACGGCCTTGGGGATGAACTGAACGGGCTGGGCCTGGGTCTCAGGCGTGGTGGCAGGCGAAGCGCATTGGGACATGGTGATCGACAGGGCTTGTGGCCCCGGCAAGTCAGAAACAGCCTGACAGTGTAGTGGGTGGGGGCTGGCGCGTCTTGCATGGGGTGAAATGCCTGAAGAGCCTTGCGCTCGGGAGGCTGCGCTATCCTCCGCGCCATGCGCTTTGAACACCTCATCGAGATCAATTCCCCGGCCGCCCACCTGCAAGGCGTGATCGACACCTTCAGCCGTGAGCAGCTGTGGCGCGGGCTGATGCTCAAGGTGATGGCGCCCGAGCGTTTCGACAACGGCCCCGACCGTGTCGAGTGCGACAGCACGGTGCCTGATCAGGTGCGGCGCACGCTGCATTTCGGCGCGCATGTGCTGCGCGATGCGGTGCAGCTGGTGTCCGGGCAATCGATTCAATTCACGCCCGAAGCCCATGGTGAGCTGGCCCCGATCCGGCTGACGGTGAGCATCGAAGAGCCCCAGGCCGGGCAGATGGTGCTGCGCTTCGTGTACGAAGCCCTGGCCGAACAGAGCGCCGAAGAGGCCAGCTTCAACAGCTACCGCCACAGCGCCTGGCTGCACGCCGACCGCGACATGGTGCGCCAGCTGCGCGAATGGCTGGAAGCCGGCGAGCTGCCGCGCGACGTGAACTGAGCGTTCAGGCCGGTCAGAGCGTGATGCCGCGGGCCTGAAGCTGAGCCAGCAGGGCAGTGGCCGTGGCGGCGCGGTCGGGCTTGCCCGATGCGGTGCGGGGGATCGCGTCCACTTCGATGATCCAGCGCGGCTGCAGCGCGGCCGGCAGGTGGTCGGCCACGTGCTGACGCACCACCGGCATGTCGAAGCCAGGGCCAGGCACCACCGCACACATCACCACGGGCAGCCCCTGCGGGTCGCTGGCCTGGGTGGTCAGCCCCTGCTGCACGCCGGGCGCGCTGGCCAGCAGGTCGTCGAGCGTCTGCGCGTTCAGCTTCATGCCGCCCGTGTTGATGACGTGGTCGGCTCGCCCCGTGATGTGCAACAGGCCATCGGCGCCCAGAACGCCCAGGTCACCGGGGTGGAACCAGCCTTCGCGGAACCCTTCAGCCTGCGGCTGTGTGTAGCCTTGGGCCATGTAGGGGGTGCGCAGGCGCACGAGGCCCTCCTGCCCGGTGGGCAAGGCCTGCCCTTGCGCATCGACCACCTCGACCACCACGCCAGGCAGCACGCGCCCGGCCACCTGCGGGCCTGACAGCAGGGTGGCGGTGTCGGCTTCGGCCACCGTGCCCACTTCTGACGAGGCATAGCGGGCCAGCACCTGGTCACACAGTCGTTGCTGCAGCAGCCTCAGCAGCGGTTCACGCACGGGGCCGCCGTCGGTCACCAAGGCTTCAAGGCCTGCCGCACGCGTGTTCAGGGTGTCGCCCATGCGGGCCAGGTCGGCCAGCTGCGCAGGCGAGCCCGACACATAGGCCATGGGGCGTTGCGCCAGCACCTGCCACACGGCCTTCAGGTCGGGGCACAGGTGGGTGGGCTGGCCGGTGTACAGCGGCCGCCAGGCAGCGTGCATGCCCGGAAGCGTGGTCTGATCCAGCAGCGCAACGACGCCCCCTTGCCCAGGCAACTGGGCGTGGCGCTGGCTGGCGCGGTCGTGCAGGGCCTGCACGCTGATCAGGATCGTTTTGGGCGTGCCCGTGCTGCCCGACGACTGCTGAAGGCGACACACGGCCTGTGGCCCCGCGAAGGCCTGCGCCGCCAGTTGACCGGGTTGCTGTTGCAGGGCCTGCAGCCAGCGGGCGTCGAGCGGCACCACGGTGCCCAGATGGGCGGGTGTCTGTACCGGGTGATCGGCCATCAGCCACTGGCTGCTCAGGCTGTCGGGCCATGGCATGCCGATGGGCAGTGCGCACACGGCGGCTGCGCGGTGCATGCAGGCCAGCGACAGGCAGGCCAGCATGAAGGGGTTCTGCACGCTCAGGCTCACGGTGTGCCCAGGCTGCACCCCCTGGGCCTGCAGTTGTTCGGCCATCTGCATGACCAGGCGATCCAACTGCGAGAAGGTGGTGGGTTGCCCCTGCGTGTAGAAGGCCACCGCGTCGGGGGTGGCGGTGGTCTGGGCACGCAGGCGGTCGATGATCGGGTTCATGGTGATGCTTGAACAGGCTGGGCAGGGGGCTGGGGCCGCCATGGAAAAAAGGGCTGCAGCACCTGCTGCAGCCCCTTCATTGTGCGAGCCCCGCGGCAGGGTCAGAAGGCCCAGCGCAGCTTGAAGGACACGGTCTGGTTGGTGAACTTCTCGCGCAGTTCCAGATCGTATTGCGTCAGCAGCTCGGGGCCGCCCAGCGTGCGCCAGCTCAGGCCCAGACCCAGCGTGGCCAGCCAGGGAGCGGGCAGGGCGCCACTGGTGGTGAAGCTGGCCGTGGGCGCGCCCGCGTAAGCAGCGGTCAGCACACCCTTGCCATGCGAGTGGTCATAACCGATGCCAGCGCGGGCGATCAGGCTCGAGCGCTCGTTCAGCGCGCGTTGCAGCGAAGCGCCCAGGGTGCTGACATAGCTTTCGGTGCGCTTGGCATCGACGCTCAGGTTCAGCAGGCCAGCGCCGCCTTCGGTGTAGGCATCGTCTTCCACGAGGGTGTAGTCGATGCGAGCAAACGGCGAGACCTTGAGGCCATCTGCCAGGCTGTAGCTGCGCTGGATGCCCAGGCCCAGGTGGGCCGTGCTGCTTTCATACGAGGCCGTGGCCGTGGCACCGGCAAAGGCCATGAAGCGGCGGGTGGTGTTGCGGTTCATGCCCAGGTCGGCCTGGAAATCCACCGAGGTGCGCGCGTCCAGGTTGTGGGTGCCGTAGCCGATGATCTGGCGCACGATGGTCTGGCCACTTTGCGGGCTGGTGGCCCCGCGGCCGCCCATGTCGCTCTGGGCATAGGCATAGGCCAGACCCAGACGGGTGGCAGGCGATGCATCGCCTTCGACGCCGCCGCTCAGGCCGTACAGATTGGCCTTGTAGCCGGGCGTGCCGCCCACATCACCCTGGATGGTCTTGCCACCGAAAGGCTTGAACCAGATGGAGCCGTTGCCGAAGTAGCTGTTGCCGGCCGACGCGCCGCGGTTGGCATCGAAGCGGCCCTGAATGACCTGGTTGATGCGGCCCATGGCGCCTTGCGTCAGGGTGGCCGAACCGCCAGCCAGGAAGGGCAGGGTCTGGGTCACGGCCGTGTTCAGGGTGGTGGCATCACCCTGCACATTGCCGAACAGGTCCAGCAGGGCGCTGTTGGCATCGATGACCGAAGCGGCGCCAGCAGCCACGGGGGTGCGCTGTGCCACGGCATTGGCGGCCACAGCGTTCAGGCTCATGACCAGGTCCCACACCTGGTTGTCGTCGGTGTCGGTCAGAGCCCAGCGGAAACCGTTGTAGTTGCCGGTCAGGGCGTTGCCCAGGTCGGTGGCCGACAGGCCGCTGAGGACGCTGGCGTAGGTGGTGCTGGTCACTGTGGAGCCCTGGGCAATGCCGAAACGCATGGTGCCGAACAGGGGCGCAGCAGGCGCCGGGGTCAGAACGGCCTCGGGCGACTCCAGCGTGGGCTGAACCACCAGCAGCTTGCCGTATTGCGACGGGCTGCGGATGATGACGTTGTAGTTTTCAGGCAAGCGGCCGCTGAAGGTCAGCGGGGTGTCGCCACCTTGCAGGTTGTTGAGCGTGACGATGCGCGCAGGTGCTTCGAAGCCGTTGACGATGCCGATGCCCAGCTCGCTCAGGATCAAGCCCTCGTTGTTCAGCGTGTTGATGACACCATAGTTCCGAATGACGTCGCTCTTGGCCGCGGAACGGATCGTGCCTGTGTTCGTCAGTGTGTTGATGACCCCGTTGCTGTAATTGACGATGGGGCTGTAATAGGTGGTCTGGGCATCCCATTCACCGTTGTTGGCCAGCAGGCCGATCGTGCCGGTGTAGTTGTGGAGCGTTGCGTTGTCGGTGAAGGTGCCGTTGTTGACGAAGTTGAAGTGCGATTCGTCATCGCTCCACGCATACAGTGCCGGCATGTAGCCTTGGCTGCTTCCGCGGATCGTCCCGTTGTTGGTCCAGGTCACGGCGGTCTCTGCCGTGTTGTCCAGGTCAATCGACACCTGGCTGGAGGAGACGGTCACGCCAGCGTCGACCGTGACATTGCCTGCCGACCACGGCAGGTAGCTCATGTACGAGGCCTGGCAGTTGCTGCTGATCGTGTTGCCGCTGGCCTGGTTGAAGGCGCACAGGTTCGGCTGAAAGGTGATGGGGAATGCAGGCGCCGGAAGGAGCACCTGCGCCTGAGCGCCCGCATGCAGGGTCATCAGCAGGG
>JBEGRT010000111.1:0-7101 GCA_041180305.1 Pseudomonadota bacterium | reverse complement strand
CCGCCGGTCAGCGTGATCTCTTTGTCTTGCCCAGTGGACTCGCTCTCGACGCATGCGAGCGTGGTGCATGACACAGGAGTGAGCCCGCTCGGCGCAGTGGGCAGAGCCAGGCCGCTGGGCTCAAGCGAGTGCCGCGCGGTGTCGGTGAACGTGCTGCCGTAGTCTGAGCTTGCGCGGATCGTGGCGATCTCGGCCGCCAAGTCGAAGCTGCCGCCCCCCGAGCGAGTGCCGCGCACAAACCCGCCGGCCTGAGTAGCCGCGCAGGCAAGCGCCAGCGCGAGCACCGTCATGATCTTGCGGGTCATCTTCATGGCTTGTAGGCCACCCCGAGGGCGCGCGATCCGGTGCCGCTTGTCAATGTCATGCCGGCCGTCTTGCTGCCGGCCGAGCCGAGCGCGCTGCTGCTGTACTGGATCATTTCGCCACCGCTGCGAATGTGAGCCCACCCGGTATCGTCGGCGCTCCATGTGCCAGTGCTGTAGAGCGCGAGCATGAAGCCGTTGTTGGCGGTGGTGGTCACCGAGACCTGCGGCGTGCTCGTGAAGCCGGCAGTGAGCACGCCGTAGGCGTCGAATGGCGTGCTCGCGTTGAGGTTGCACACCTCAAACGCGAAGATGTTGAGATAGGTGCTCGACCCCGTTGTGATGGTGAAGCCGGTAACGCCGCTTGGAGTGTTCGGGTAGCTCCACGCCTGGAAGGTCTCGCCGAAGCTGCTGATGTCCACCGCGGCATCGGCCGCACCGATGGACCCGCCTGCGCCTGTGGTGGCCACCGACGACACCGACACAGCAGAGACGAAAGACACGATGGCCGTGCAGCCCGTCGTGACAGTCGTATCGAATGTGATCGTGTGGCTGGTCGTCGGGCCAGTAACTGCATCCTTTGTCTGGATGAGCGTGACGGCGCCACCACCGCCGCCGCCGGCCGTGGCCTTCCCGCCGCCGGTCTGCGCGAGCTGGCCGAACGCGGCCGATGCCGCGAGCGCGAGGCCGAAGAAAACCGCTGCGATGCGCTTCATGCGTCAGAACTGGGTGTAGGTCACGAAGCCGCTCATCTGCACGGCCGCGCTGGTGGTGATGCACAGCGCCTGGCCAGCGGGCACAACGACCACCGGCCCCAGGCCAGACCCCAGGGTGAAGCCAGCATTGGCGATCAGCGGAATGGCGCCAGAAAGCGAGGTGGTGCCGGTGCCGCACGCCGAGCCTGTGCCGTACACGAGGGTGATGTTCCCGGTGCCGCCAGCGATCACGGCCAGGCCGGTCACGTAGATCTGCGTCGATCCTGAGAGCGCGACCAGCTGCGTGGTGGTGGCCGTGCTGACGTTGACTGCTACGGTGTTGCTGCCCTGGGCCACGTTGACCGAGTTGGCGCCGGCGCGGGCGCCCATAGCGGTCACGTTGGCCGGCACGGCCGCACCGGTGGCGCCGTGGCCATGAAGCGCGACCGCCGATTGGTTCGATGCAAGGGCTACCGACAGCGAGCCAGACATGGTTGTCTGCCCGAGCGCCGATGGCAGCTGCGAGTTTGCAGCCGTGATGTCGGTGTGCAGCGTGTCCAGCTTCGTGGCCAGCGATGCCACGATGGTGTCATCGGTAGCGATCGTGACTCGCTGCACGCCGGTGCCGTTTGCGCCGCTGCCGGCCGAAGCCAACACGCCGCCGAGGGTTGGTTGTACGGCCGTCGCGCCACTGCGCAAGAGCCATGCGCGCACCGCATCGCCATCGGCCGAGACGTTCGTCGGGGCGGCTGCGCTGGCGTAGCCACCCACCAGCACCGGGTTCACCGAGGTGCCCACCGCATCGTGCGCCGTGCCGCCCGTGACGTTGCCGCCACCTGCGCCGCCAGCCACCACGTTCACGCGCAAGTTGCCGCTGGTGTCGAGACTCAGCGGCGACGTTTGCGCATTGGTGTAGCTCGGCGCCGAGGTAGTGACAGCGCCCTGCACAAGCACGCCACTTTGGCCGCTGGTTGTCGAACCTTGGGCGACGCCATCGGTGGCGCCGCTGATGCTCGTGCTACCGCCGTTGGAAAGCACAGGGCAGTCTTCGGCGCCCTCTTTCGCGGTGAACTTGTGGCCGGTGGTTGCCGCAACAACGGTCACCAACTCCTTCGTGTTCAAGCAAAGGAAACCGCCCGCCGCGATCACGTAGGTTCCAGACCCAGTGCAATTCGCCGCCGACGTGACGTTGACGCACAGAACCTCAGTCGCGGCCGTGCTGTGCGTGATGTGGATCGACCGGCGCCCAGGGTTCGCTGCAGCCAGCGTCTGGCTTGTGCCGCCCGTGGTGATCGTTCCCGACAGGTCGTTGAATGAGTCGATCGCAGCGCCCCAAGAAGGCATTGCGGCCACGACAAAAAGGGCCACAAGGGCCCGCAGGAAGAATCGTTTCATGTGGTCCCCTAGTACCAGTCGGGTGCTGTGGTTTTGCTTTCCACGCGCTGCTGCGTGAGTGCGTGGATGGTTTGGATCGCGCTCGATGCCCTGGCAACCAGGCGAGACGCTTTTGGTTCTGGCACGTCAAAGGTGTCCACCAAGTCGCCTTCGATCAGCGAAGAGAGTGCCCGCAGGCATTCCGTTCGAACATCTGGCGCCGAGCCGCTTTCCGTATCGGCTGCGATGGCCTCATAGGTCATCTTCACCGTGTAGTTCGCGTCAGGCGTCGGCCAGAAGAGGCATGCCGACCCATTCACGAAGACCATCTCAGGTTCCCCCGTGTCCGATTTGTTGGGAATCGCCTGATATGTTCGGTGGTCGATGATTTCGATGTGCTGATCTTCTGTTCCCACCCGAAGGTTCATCGTCACCGGGAACAGAAAGTCTGTCGTCGCGATGGTGGCCGAGGCGTTCCCGCTTGTGAGAGCAAGGTCAGTCGTCGCACCAGAGACGTTCCACCACAAGATGCCAAGCGCATGCAACTCTTTGAGGCGCATGTCCATCGCTTCGGCAACGATGGCCAAGTCTTCCGGGCTGCACGCGCCTGTGGAATCCGCCACCCCGAGAGTACGCAGAATCTTTGCGGACAACTGCGCACGCGTCCGGGTGAAGGTGTAGGTCGGCATGGCTCAGTTCAGCCCTGGGCCTTTGCGATGGCCGCCTTGATGGTCTCGGCGCCGGCCTTGTGGTGAACGCGGATGCCGAGCGCTTGCGCTTGTGCGCGCAGAGCATCGAGTTCTTGCCTCGGGTCTTGCGCGAGCACTTCCCTCGCTCCCTGCGTCACCTCGCACTGCGAGACGGAAGGAGGTTGCGAATCGAGTTCGAACACATCACTGCTGATCGAGTCCCCTTCGCGCGCCTCGCTGAAGTCGCGGTTACCTGCGAGCTTCGTGCATGCGCGCTCATCAGCCACTGGCGTGGCAACGCCGCGGGGGAACTGAATCCCCCACAGCGTCACCGCGCCGTGGTCGCCCGTGTAGACGAAGCTACGCATTACGGCACAACGTAGTACACAACCACGCTGATCGAACCCGCCGTGAAGGTAGCGGTGTCGTCAACGACAGTGACTGCAATGGTCGTCTCGGCGGTGAATGTCGGCAGAACGCCCGTCACCAGCAGTCCAGCGAGGGGCAGGTGAACGCCGGTCACATTGGACACATTGCCGGTGGCAAACGCATCGCCAGTGATGACGCCGAAATTCCCGAGGCCATCATCGTCGGCGGCATCGTATGTGCCAGAGCCGCCATTGGCGAGCCAGCCGACATCAATGTCGAACGTCTCGGTGGCATTGGTGTCCAGGTCAGCCGCGTAAACGTGGCCTCCCAAGATGACAGCGCCTGCGGGCACTTTGCACATCTCGATGATGTCAGCCGGGGCCGGGTCAGCGGTGACAGCGTAGGTGCCGTAAGCCGCGCAGACAAGACCAGCGCCAGACGGCTGGAAGACCGGGAACGTCGATCCGGCCCGGGTAGCAGTAAGAGTTGCCATGGTTTTTCCTTGGAAATGAGAAGCGGCCCCGAAGGGCCGCGTTTTGGTTCAACGATCGATCAGCGATCAGCTGTCAGCGACACCCGCGAAGAACCCGGTAACCACTCCGTGGTCCTTCTGGTCGTCGGTGTCGCCAGCGCCAGCGCCGAAGCGCAGCTTGTGGATGCCGCGCACTTCCGAGATGCCAACACCATGCAGGAATTCATAGTCCCGCACGTTGGTGGTCGTCTTGGTGCGCTGCGACCAGGCCAGACCGATCGCTTGCGCGCCGACCAAGTAGCACGGGTCAACGTCGATGCTGCCGTTGCCGACACCGCTCAGGGCTGAGATTTCCGGAATCTCGCGCACGATCACGCCATCCCACAGCAGCGACCCACCGGTGAATAGCGGGTTGTCCGTGCCACGTTGCCGGCCGTCACGGTTGGCTTGAGTGACAGTGGAGTTTTGCGAGAAGTCGCGGAAGGCACGCGAACCGCAGAACAGAACGAACCATTCTTCGTCTTCCATCAGGCGAATCGGGCGAATCTTCGGCGTCGCGGTCTGCGCGATGCGCTTCATCAACGAAACCGCCCCAGGGGTCAGTTTGTCGTTGGTGTTGTCGATGTTCGCCAGCGAGGCCGAATGGTCGTTCGAGCTGTTGTTGGACTTCGCAGCACCGAAGAGCACGCGGTCGGCGTTGTCAACCAGCCATGCGTCCTTGTTGGCTTCGCTGGCCGCACTGTAGAGCACGCCATTGATGGAGCCCAGGGCGTTGATGATGCCGTCGCGCATCTTCTCCATCGCCCACAACTTGAGCTGCATCTTCGCTGCGTTGCGCAGGTCAATGGCGCTCTTCTGTTCGTCCCAATCGGAGACGGCCACGGCGTGGCGAAGGGGAGCGACCGAGGCCGCAAACGAACGGCTGTCGAGAGCTTCCTCGTTGCCTTCCAGGGTTTGATTGCCAGTGACGCCGGCACCCGTCAGGGCGTTGACCAGTGCGAAGGTGACGCTCTCGCCCTTCTTCTTGGTCAGGTCTTCCTTCAGGTGGATGATGGAGTTCTCATCGGTGCCGAAGTAGCGCTTGAAGCGGTTGTCGCGGATGTAGGCTTGAAAGAACTGGTCGTCCCACTGTTGGGGCGTCAAACCAGTCCGTGCGGTCGTGTTTGCCATGATGGTTCCTTTAGGCCGCCCAGCAAAAAGGCCCCCGAAGGGGCCTTAGCGTTTGGCTGCCAATATTTCGTCGAGGGGTGTTGGCCCGCTGTAGGCTGGGGTGAACCGGCCGGCAGCGTTCCGCTGCGTGGTGAGCGTCTGAGGAATGACGGGGCGGGTCTGCTGCGTGGATTGCTCCGCGCCGGAGTCCAACTTGGCTTCGATCACGCCGACTGCATGGAGCATTCGCGCGGGCGGCAGTGCAGCGATGCGATCCGCTTCGGCGCTGTTTTTGCCGAGGTGGTATGCGATCTCTTCACCGCGCTCGCTTTGGGACAGGGCGAACCTCAGTGCGTGGGCTTGCTGCGATTGGCTTGCCAAGTGCTTGCCCAAGCCGGCATTGACCACCACGTCGAAGTCGGGGAACTTGCTTTGCCCCCGGCCGACCATCGTGTCCACTGCCTGCCAGAACTGCGTTTCCTGGTCTTGCTGCTCGCGTTGCTGCCGCGCCTGAAGGTCTCGGGCCTCGCGCTTCTTGTCCCCGTACTCCAGCAGTGCGTCTTCGTACTGCTCTTGATCGGGGAATTGGTCGCGCTTGGGCCGCTCCAGTCCGTCGAACTTGGGTGCTGCCTGTTGTGGCTGCTGCTGTGCCGGTTGTTGCTGGCGCTGGAGATCGGCGAGTTGCCGTTCCAATGCCTGCCGGCGCTGCCGCTCTGCCAAGGCTGCTGCCTCAAGCCCCTTGCGTTGCTTTTCCCAGTCGTCTTGCTGACCTGCTGCCGGCGACGCAGCTACTTCGCCCGTGGTTTGAGAGTCCTGCTGACCTTCGTCGTGCTCACCTTGCGGCGCGCCTTCGGGGGTCTGCTCGGGCTTGTCATTCCCATCGGCCAGGATCGATTCCAGTCCTTCCATTTCTCACGCTCCTAAACGCCCGATCAACCCCGGCGACGGTCTTTGGCGCCCGAACCCCGGCGACGGGCCCAGAAACGCAAAAGCCGCCTCAAGGGCGGCTCTGTACGGTCTGGGGGTGTTGGTCTATGCGCCTTACGAGCGCAAACGAAAAAGCCGCCCGGAGGCGGCCTTGCTTGTGTTTCCCTGGCGCGTTGCGTTAGGTTGCCGTTCGGGCTGGGGCTTCGATCGCTTCTAGGCGCTGCGCCTCGACCAGCACCTTTGAGAGCATCTCCGCCCTTGTAGCCACCGGCACGGACTCATCAAGCAGCATCTTTTTCACGCTAAGCGAACGTATGGCGCGATGAATGAACATGTTGCTACGCGAGGCGTACCCTGGCCACCCTGCTACGCAGAGAACCCCGTTGACGTTTATCACGGCCACCATCATCGGCAAACCTCGCGCACAGCCTGCATGTGATCGACTGGCTTCAGGCCGGAGAACTCGGCCATCTTCCCGATCAAGACTCTCAGGGCTTCATCTTGGTCTTCGTACTGCGGGAATCCAGTGATTCGCGAAGGCGAGGCCTCCCCGAGGCCTCCCGAGGTCTTCCCGGAGAACCCGCTGAATTGCCCACGCACTTTTCTTCTCGCCTACCATCATTCCGATGCAGAACGTGAAACCAAATCTCCCACGTATTGCCTGAACTCTGCGCCGGGAAACGCCGCGCGGCAGGCCTCAAGGACATGCCGGTACTTGTCTTGAATTTCCATGCGCGGGATTCTCTCGCGCTCACCCTCCGGCATCAAGCACCGTTACTGCGGCCCCGGCCGGCTCGCATGCGCCCTCGTGCATTGCGTGCATCACCGGCTCGGCGACCTGCGCCGCGGCGCCCGCCAGTTCCTCGCTGGCGTTGCCCATCTCTTCTGCCGCGCGGTTCATGTCCTTCGTGGTTGACTTGATCTGCAGCTCGGCGATCTGCTTGCGGGCTTCGAGCAACTGCTGCTCGTAGTTGAGCGCCTGGGTCTTCTGCTCAAGCTCGGCCATTGCCTTGATGTAGTCGGGGTCGCTCGCCGGGTCGATCATCTCGCCTTGCGCCTTCAGCCCAAGCTCGCGCTCACGCAGCGCAATCTCGCGTTCTTTCAGGGCCAGCTCGCGCATCTTC
>JBEGRT010000110.1:0-3825 GCA_041180305.1 Pseudomonadota bacterium | reverse complement strand
CCATTGCTCGGGCTCGGGCACCGGCATGGCAGCCGTGGCCATGGCCGTGCCGATGGCCTGGTGCACGCCAGCCGTGGGGTGCACGTTGTCCCACAGGTAGTACTGGCTGGGGTTGCTGCACAGCGAGGGGGAGCCGGTGGTGACCAGGCAAGGGCTGGTCACATTGAAGCCCTGGGCCTCGTAGCTGTTGCGCAGCGTGGTCAGGAAGCTGTAGGCGTCGAACACCTGGATGTCAGAGCCCGTCAGGCGGTTTTCCAGGCTGTTCAGGTTGTTGGCCAGGTTGGTGTTGAATGCCTGGGTGAGCTGGCGGGCGCCGGCCTGGTAGGCGGCGTTCTGCTGCAACGACACGGCGGTGGTGGCCAGGTCGGGCAGGTTGGGGATGAAGAAATTGCGGGCACCGGCCTGGTAGAGGGCCGACACATCGGCCACCAGGTTGGCGATGGCCTTGGTCGCGGTGGCTCCCGTCGGGGCCGTGAAGAAATCATTGCCGCCGGCCCAGATGTAGTACAAGGCCTGGCTGTCGACCGTGCCACCCTGCTCACTGATGTAGCTGCTGATCTGCTGGGCGGTGCCGGTGTTGGCAATGGCCGCCAGCCTGGTGGTGTTGCTGTCGTACAGGCGGTTGCCTGTGCCTGAGTAGGCGCCACCCACGGCACGGTCGTCCAGCGTCAGGCCCAGCTGCTGGGCCATGTACTCGACCGCCACCGGACCGTTGCTGAAACGGTTCTGGTAGTAAGGCGTGGTCGGGAAGCTGAAGCCCGTGTAGTCGGGGATGTTGCCGTTGTCGACCAGGCTGTCACCGAAGGCGACGATCTGGCTGGCCGCCTGGGCGCCATGGGCCAGGACCAGAGCAGAAGCGATCAGGCCCCAGCGAGCCGCGGATTGGAATGCACGCATGCAGATGTCTCCCCTGTGGGTGGTGGTGCCGCATGGATCTGCGGCTTGGGTCGCACCATAGCACCGCGCCGGCACGCCCGACACGGTGCCCCTCCATCAGGGGGCATCCCAAGGGGTGAAATGTGTCAGAACGCCCCCGGAGCCAGGGGGTGCTTCAGGCGCAGGCGCAATTCGGCCTTGAGGCGGTCGTTGCGCAGCAGGCGTGATTCGCTCAGGAAAGACATCTGCATGGGCGACAGCTGGGCTGCTGCGTCAGCCCGGCTCAGGCGGGGGCAACGGGGCAGCCCGGCCAGGTCGGCCACACGGTCGAAGTAATCGCCCATCTTCAGGCGGGTGTCGTCACACACGTGCAGGGTGCGCTGGCCTCGGCCACGCCACAGGCTCAGCACGCAGGCGCGGGCCAGGTCATCGGCGTGGATGTGGTTGGTGTAGACATCATCCTGCGGCTGCAGCAAGGGGGCAGCGCGTCGTACGCGATCGCGCGGGTCGCCGCCCACCCGGTCGCTTGCATAAATGCCCGGGATGCGCAGCACCACGGCCCGGGTGCCTTGCCGCAGCGCCATGGCACGCCCCCAGTGGCGCACCCAGCGCTCGGCATGCACCCGCCGGCGGGCGCGGTCGGTGGTGGGGGCCACGGGCCGGGTTTCGTCGAATTCGGCACCCTGGGCATCGCCATACACCCCAGTGGTGCTGCCGTACACCAGCGCCTGCACCGAACCGCGGCGGGCCAGCGCGCTCAGCAGGGCCTGGGTGCGGGGGTCGTGTGCGCCCTGCCCCGGCGGTGGCGCCAGGTGCAGCACGTAGGGGGCCAGCCCGGCCAGCCGCGCCAGGGAGGCGGCATCGTCGAGGTTGCCCAGCAGGGGCAGCGCGCCAGCCGCCCGCAGTGCCGGCACCTTGTCGGCCGACGAGGTCAGGGCCCGCACGCGGCAATGGCCCAGGCTCTTCAAGGCGCGCAGGCCGACATCACCACAGCCCACGATGAGCACCCGGCGCTGTCGGAACGTTCGGCAAGGGGAAATGGCGGGCGCGCGCATGGGGATGGCCTTGAGCTTGAGCGAAAATCAGGGGTTGCCCGATTTTGATGCCTTCCGGCACCCCCAGGACCGAGTCATGAGCTTTTCCGTCACCATCGTGCCCAGTGGCCGTCAGTTCAACATGCAGCGCGACGAAACCGTGCTGAGCGCTGCCCTGCAGGCGGGCATCGGCCTGCCCTATGGTTGCAAGGACGGCGCCTGCGGTTCGTGCAAGTGCAAGCTGGTGGAAGGCCGTGTGCTGCATGGCGCCCACCAGGCCAAGGCCCTGACCGAGGCCGAAGAGGCCGCCGGCCTGGTGCTGACCTGCTGCGCCACACCGCAGAGCGACATCGTGCTGGAAGCCCGCCAGGTGGTGGCCCTGGGCGACAACCCCGTGGTCAAGATGCCCACGCGCGTGACCACGCTGCGCCGCGCAGCGCCCGATGTGATGGTGCTGAACCTGCAACTGCCGGCCAACAACAGCTTCGGCTACCGCGCCGGGCAGTACATCGAGTTCATCCTGAAGGATGGCCACCGCCGCAGCTACTCGATGGCCAATGCGCCGCACACCGTGAAAGACCCGGCCGTCAATGGCATCGAGCTGCACATCCGCCACATGCCCGGCGGTGTGTTCACCGACCAGGTGTTCGGCACGATGAAGGAAAAGGACATCCTGCGCATGGAAGGCCCGCTGGGCACCTTCTTCGTGCGCGAAGACAGCGAGCGCCCGCTGGTGCTGCTGGCCTCGGGCACGGGCTTTGCGCCGCTCAAGGCCATCATCGAGCACCTGCGCTTCAAGCAGAACACCCGTCCGGCCGTGCTGTACTGGGGCGCCCGCACCCAAGCTGATCTGTACATGCACGACTGGGCCGAGCAGCAGGCCGCCGAACTGCCCTGGCTGCGCTACGTGCCGGTGCTGTCCGAAGCCCGCGCCGAAGACGCCTGGCAAGGCCGCACGGGCTTCGTGCACCATGCCGTGCTGGCCGACCTGCCCGACCTGTCGGGCCACGAGGTGTACGCCTGTGGCGCGCCCGTGATGGTGTCGGCCGCCCGCCAGGATTTCGTGGCCCAGGCTGGTCTGCCCGACGAGTTCTTCTACGCCGACGCCTTCACCAGCGCGGCCGACAAGGCCTGAGCGCCCTGCCCTCTGTTCCCGCCACACCCACCGCAGAAAGCCCACCATGTCTTACGACACGAACAACGTCTTCGCCAAGATCCTGCGCGGCGAGATCCCCAGCTTCAAGGTCTACGAAGACGAACACACCCTGTGCTTCATGGACATCATGCCGCAGGTCGATGGCCATGCGCTGGTGATCCCCAAGCAGGCTGCAGAGACGGTGTTCGAGCTGAGCGACGAGGCCGCACAGGCCTGCATGCGCACGGTGCGCACGGTGGGCGAGGCCATGAAGAAAGCCCTGGGTGCACAAGGCATCGTGCTGATGCAGCTCAATGGCGCGGCCGCGGGCCAGACCGTGCCGCACTTTCACATCCATGTGATCCCGGGCTCGATCGCCGATCTGCGCAAGCCGCACGCCACCGCCATGGGTGACATGGACAAGATCAAGGCACTGGCCGAGAAGATCCGGGCCGCGCTGTGACCTGATCGGGGCCTGGCAAGGCCAGCCCCGACAGCTCAGGCGCCCACTCAGGCCCCCAGGTAAGCCGCCTGCACCTGCGGGTCACCCAGCAGGTCACAGGCCGCGCCTTGCAGGGTGATCTCACCCGATTCCATCACGTAGGCGCGTTGCGCCATCTCCAGCGCGCGGTGGGCGTTCTGCTCGACCAGCAGCACGGTCACGCCCTGGGCGGCCACGTCGGCCACCACCTCGAAGATCTTGTCGACCATGATGGGCGACAGACCCATGGAGGGCTCGTCCAGCAGCAGCACCTTGGGCCGGGCCAGCAGCGCGCGGCC
>JBEGRT010000109.1:0-5933 GCA_041180305.1 Pseudomonadota bacterium | reverse complement strand
GCCGCAGCAACGGGCGGCCATTCGGAGCTCTTTTCCATTGCCATCTGCAACGAGAACGCGGAGAGCCTGTCCGAAGCACTGGCGCGCATTCAAGGGAGCGCCCACGCAGACATCCTCTGCGCTGATGACCTGCTGCATTTTGCGGGCGCAGCGGAGCGAAGACTGGAGAACGCCGGCATCGCCGCCAGCTACCGCGCCGGCGCAATGCTGCAAGTGACGCCAAGCGGGCCGAGCTGCACGGCGTACAAGTACGCCCGGCTCGGCACGGCTGTTCAGCTGGAGCGCAAAGCGTCCGCCTGGACATTGGTGCGTGCCTACCGGACCAAGGCGTGGCCACGCCAAATCGGCCGCCAGCAACTGACGATGACGCCACGGCAGAAGCTGCTCGTGCTGAAGAACACGATGAAAGCACACGGGATCAGCGTGGCCGAAGCCAACGTGGCCGTCGCCATGATTGCGAAGGCAGTCTGACACCACATTCGCGCTGATGGCCCGCCTTCGGCGGGCCGCCTGAAGCGCCGCTTGACGGGGCGGAAAGCCAAATCCTAAACTACGGGGCGGGGAGGTTCGTCCGAGTCCGGCGTCGAGCTCGTCTGCCTGTGCCGCGAAGTCTGCGGGGCGCCGCTTGCGAAAGGCTTCCAGATTGGTCAGTTTCCACCGCAGCGCAGGCAGTTGGGCGGCATGCTGGCAGCGCACGAGAGACCAGTCCGGCGCTGCGCGCACCAGCCCGCTGAGAAACTTCCGATCCGCCTGGGTCAGTCGGCCAGGCAGTGCCTGGCGCAACTGGGTCCGAACCTCCAGCAGCGTTTCCAACGGGCAGTGCACTTCAGTCATGCCGACGAAGGCACGCTCGTACTCTGCAGCGATGTCTTTTTCATTGCCAAACAGCACTTCGTGCGGTGGCCGATTGTGGCCGGCCAGGTAGAGAACGAAACACTCGACCATGCCGTCGGTGAGGCCACCGGCTTCGAAGAGCTGCCAGACGTCGAACAGGTCGCGCGGGTGCTGCCGGTCGAGGGCGGCCACCAGCTTGCCCGCGTACAGCTCGTCGTGTGCGAGGATGGGCGCATCGAATTCGACACCGAAGAGATCGCTGGTCCTGGCGCTCAGCGGCTTGCGCTCCACCGGCAGCACCGTGCCACGGAAAACGGTGTTCACTTCGATCTTGACCTGGCTGGTGTCGTTCTCGACGATCAGCTTGGTGTCAGCCAGATCCTTGCTGCGAATCAGGCGGGTCTGCACGCCCAGCGGGCTGACCCTCTGCGCAATGGTGGCCAGCTCGTCATTGATCTCGGCCAGCGCTGCGTCGCGTGGCACGTCCCAGGGGCGAAACACCACATCGATGTCGACCGACAGGCGAGGCATGTCCTGCACGAACAGGTTGATCGCCGTGCCGCCCTTCATTGCGAAGATGTCGTTGGCGAAGACCTCTGGTGCAACGGCCAACAGCAGGCGGACGGTATCGGCGTAGTTTTTATCCATGGGGTTTCAGGCTCAGAAGGGTGCCATCGGCGAGCCGGCTCATCCAGCGCTTGTCGCTGCCGGTGCGCAACGGATGCCGCGCCACCAGGTCATCCACATCCACCACCCCGGTTTCGCGCGCCCAGGTGAGGAACAGCCGCACGGCCTTGACGCTGGTGCAGCAGGACAGCAGTTGGCCCAGCAGCTCCTTGCGCGGCGAGCGCAGGCCATCGAAAACGTTGCGGGCCTCTTCCAGGCTCTGCTTCGTGCCAGCGTCGTACAGCAGCTCCAGTACGGCGCGCTCAGGAGACGACACCCGCAAGCCATCAGGCAGGCCGGGTGGCGTGCCCAGCGTCTTGCTGTCCAGCGATGCGTCCGGCCAGTCGAACAGGCGTGTGTGGACGTAGCGCGCCGGGAAGCGCGAGGTGAACCACTCGGGCATGGTGTAGCGAGCCTCGCCCCACAGCACCAAGGTGTCGCGGCTGCCCAGGTTGTGCCGTACGCCCTGCACTGCCAATGCGCTCTTGCCCCCCACGTGCATGCCGGGCACGCGCTGCTGCAGGAACTTCAGCGCCCCATACACCCCGTAGTCGTCGTTGGGAAAGGCGTAGACGCCCTGCGCCAGGCGGACCAGCCAGCCGCCCTCGGCATAGCGCGCGGCGAGCTGGGGCGACACGCCCAGCGTGGCCAGCGTGGCCAGATCAAACGGCGCCCCTCGGGGAAGTTCGGTCTGCAGCCGCTTGATTAGCTGATGCCTTGAATTTTCACTCATAGGATAAAAATAGCACAAAATTCAATCGACGCCCAGATGGCAGGATTGATATTTGCATGAAATTTAGCCTCTTGAGCTACTTCTGATGCTTAACTCAATCAATGCACCATGAAACGGTTCCAGCGCCGCCGCGACTCTGGGTGATGGTCCATTCAGCCCTCCGGTGTGCGTTGCAAAAATACATCAGCCCATATTTCGCAAAAGCGCGCATTTCTTGACCAGCGGTGCGTTGTATCCAGATACTGGCAACGTCCCTGAGCGAAAAAGAGTCTGACGCGGCATGTGGGTGCACGGATCGCGGCAGGCAGTAACGGGACTTCACAAGTGCACTGACGACATCAGGGGTAGCCCCCTGATCCATGACGGAGCCCAGGAACAAGTTCTCTTGGGGCAGTGGACGGTCGGACATCGATAGATCCGGTTCGTGTCCCCTAATTCTGGGTAAGGGGACCAGGCGCGCGAAGTTGCGACGAACGGTGACCCGGTTCTTTTCCCCTCGGGGAATTCGAACCCTGGATCACCATGCACGATTGCCAAAAGTCCGTCGGCTCCACCAGCCATACCCTCGCCGCAGCACAATTCCACGTCGGTGAATCGCGTGATGACGCGGTGCCAGCCTCTCCTCGCCAAGGCTTCTGCACGCCGGAGAAAACTCGCGCTGAAAACCTTCAGGATGAGGTGGAGCGCCGCCTCGAATGGACGCTGAGCCGGCTGCTAGACCACGCAGCCGGTGGCGTCGGCCACGATAATGAGGCGCAATTCAACCTGATCGCGCAGTTCCACGGGCAACTTTTGCTGCTGGACGAAAAAGCGCGCGAAGGCGGCGACCCTGACCATCAGGAAAAGCTGTTCGCACGCGCTGCTGTCACCTTCACGCTGATGAACGCAGCGCTGCCGGAGGTGGCACTGTGAACACAGCGTTCGCACTCATGGCCGTCTTCGATGGCCCCACCGTGTCGCTGGATCGCATCTGCGTCGATTACCTCGGGCTCAGCCGGCAAGAGGCGATGCGGCAGGCTGCACAGGGCGAGTTGCCCCTTCCTGTGTTCCGGCTCAACAAGTCCCAGAAGGCGCCCTACGTCATCCATGTCGGCGACCTGGCCAAGTTGATCGACAAGGCCAGGGAGCAGGCGGAGGAGACGTGGAAGCGATGCCAGGTGTGAGCGGGGCGGGCAGCAGCTCGAGGGCGGCCTCCGGGGATCAACAAGGCAGCAGCCTTGTGACCAGAGCAGAAGGCCGACTCCTCACGCTGCCAATGTGCCGTCACCAATTGAAGATCAAAGCCATTCACAATGGCAAAGACGCGCGGACGATGGAAAGCAAATCCTCGCTTGGCTCCTGATCGAAACGGGCCACACCATTGTTCGTCAACAGCAATGTCAAACGTCCAGGGCGAATGAACCTAATCTGAACCTTCTCTACAACATGCTTCTTATCGAGCACGAGTGTCTGGGTTGCTCCGAGAACATCAACACTACCTTTGATAATCGCTTTGGCTTGGACATTGGAAGCAAGTTCCATCGCCCCCAGTTGCAGCGAATCCACAATTCCCACTTCGTTCAGCCGCTTCTGCACTTCGCTCGCCCAGGTCAACACGTCGACTGAGAGCGGACTGATCGCCAAAGAAAAGTCGTTTGCTTCCGCCAGTCGGCTAATCATGGTCTGAACGCTGCGAGGGGCCTCCACGAGTTCCAAGCCTGGACCAGTCACGGTTGCCTTGAATTCACAGCTCCGGTATTCGACGCGATGAAAAATCGCCTCGACCCCAAATGGGTCGGTAACGGTATCGTCGTACTCGATCTTCTCCACGAATCTGGCATCGATAAAATCATCCCTGACCCGATCCAAAACAAAGCCTTCGACCTGCTCAACATCAAACGACTTGACGCGAAGGCGTTTGGCAAGAACTCGCATAGAGACTGGCCATCGCGCCTTTAGCCAGCGATATCGCTTCATGAGGTAGTCCCCGCTTCCAGACCAGCACCTCCCGTCTCGGCGAGCAACTGCGACAAGACGGTACGGGCGGTCTTCTCGATCATCGCCAGCAGGATTGCCTTATCTGCCTCGCTGACGGGACGGATGTTTTTTGTATACGCGCCATTCTTGAACTTGAGCGCTCCATGAATGGAGTAGCGAAACTTCTTGCCGGCCTGCCGGTCCTCAAAGCCAGCATCGCATTCGATGATTGCGTACGGATGTACGGTTTGTTTTGCGCGCCAAGTAATCGATGTGATGAAGAAACCCTTGTCTTTCAACTCTTGGTACATCTCAGAGGCGACCAAGTTTTCACCGCTTAGCGCTACGTTCTCGACCACGCCGAGCATCTTCTCTTCGGCCTCGTCAACATCATCACCTTCCATATCAAAGTCTTCGTCCCCTTGCTCCGAGGT
Organism: Pseudomonadota bacterium; assembly: GCA_041180305.1. Taxonomy (GTDB): domain Bacteria; phylum Pseudomonadota; class Gammaproteobacteria; order Burkholderiales; family Burkholderiaceae_C; genus Aquabacterium. Next base: position 1,310 of record JBEGRT010000109.1, on the reverse strand, counting down.
CGAATGAGCTACCCGCAGGCGTGAGACAGTCATTAGCGGAAAGTCTGGTAGCGAAGAAATCAGCCGTGTGAAGAACGTTGTTCGCGCCTCAGCCGAGGTCAGACCGGTTAACTCGATCTCTTCGAGCTGCACAGCAGCCTTCTTGTGGACTTCAATTCGCTCCCGCAGCTTGTCGACCATGGCTCGCGCTCGGTCGGTTGCCGGTATGCGGACCTCGGTGCGCGCACCGACCTTGGTGAATACCAACTCTGCATCTCGATCCTGGCGCTGCAACAGGCGTGTCTTTGAGTAGTCGAATTCCGAGTAGGTCACGTTCATGACGAATTCGGACTCGCTCTTCTTGTGGGCGCGAACGACCTCCTGGACTTCGGCCTTTTGGTATTCGCTAACAATCTCTTTGAGCTCATCCGGCGACAGCTCGGTATTCAACGAGATGGTGGCCGTCTTTTCTCCACGCTTCGACGCCTCGCGTCGCTCCAGAATGCCGCACACATCCGCGTAATCGTGTGGGAGAAGAGACAGATACTGAACGAGCGCCTCTCTTGACTCGGCTGGCGAACAGAAGATACCGCGGTCGCGAAGCAATTCCAGCAAGACCGCCTCCGTCACCTTCTGTTTGGCGGAGAACAGCAGGTCATGGATCTCTTTGTTCGTCGCGAAGTACAGCTGTCCAAGATCACGCATAGTCCATCCCAAGGTCGATTGAAGAGAACTCCGTGATGGCCTGCGTCATCTTCGTGTAGCCAATGGCACTGACCTTTGCCGCGAGTTCGGTTGAGTGGCCGTTGTCGCCCAGGCTTTCAACATAGCGCTGCTTGGCCTTCTGAAAGCGTGCAGCGGCTGCAGCATCCGAGGCCATCGATCGGATGTCCACCTTGGTCGCATCCTCCAATACTTGGTAATGGCGCAAGAAATCGAGAAGATACATGAACTCCTCTTCAGTTTCGCCTGATCGGCGATAGAACACGATGACACCACGCTGGGCGAAAGCAGGCCCATGTTTGTACTCGAACACGATCCAAGGCGAGGTCAGCATCTCCAACGTCGCCGCGCGCGCCTTTTCCGGCTGAAGATTTGCTCGCCCGTCTAATTGCGGATAGAAGAACTTGCAGTGCTGGGCCGCTGGCAAAGCCGCCGGCCCAGCTGCGCCACGCAATTGACGAATGTCATACCGAACATTGTCGATCCAGTGCACGTCGCGCGGGCCCAAAACGAACAGCCGAGCTCCCTTGGGCAGCAGCAAATCCTTGGGTGTGGCTGCGCCCAATACAGACGAAAAGTCTTTGTCGTATTCACCGTCGTGGTTGTAT
>JBEGRT010000108.1:0-2737 GCA_041180305.1 Pseudomonadota bacterium | reverse complement strand
TGCCCGACAGCACGGTCAAGCTGGGCATCATGGACGAGGAGCGCCGCACCTCCGTCAACCTCAAGGCCTGCATCGCCGCGGCCGCCAGCCGCGTCGCCTTCATCAACACCGGCTTCCTGGATCGCACCGGCGACGAGATGCACACCGCCATGCGGGCCGGCCCGATGATGCGCAAGGGCGACATCAAGACCAGCGCCTGGATCGCCGCCTACGAGCGCCGCAACGTGCTGATCGGACTGGCCTGCGGCCTGCGCGGCCGCGCCCAGATCGGCAAGGGCATGTGGGCCATGCCGGACCTGATGGCCGAGATGCTGAAGCAGAAGATCGGGCACCCCAAGGCCGGCGCCAACACCGCCTGGACGCCCAGCCCGACCGCCGCCACGCTGCACGCGCTGCACTACCACCAGGTGCTGGTGTCCGACGTGCAGAAGGCGATCGAGGCCAGCGGCGACGCCGGCAACGCCGACGTCACCACCAAGCTGCTGACCGACCTGCTGACCATCCCCGTCGTCGCCGAAGCCAAGTGGAGCGACGCCGAGAAGCAGCAGGAGATCGACAACAACATCCAGGGCATCCTGGGCTACGTGGTGCGCTGGGTCGACCAGGGCGTGGGCTGCTCGAAGGTGCCCGACATCAACGACATCGGCCTGATGGAAGACCGCGCCACGCTGCGGATTTCGAGCCAGCACGTCGCCAACTGGCTGCACCACGGCGTGGTGACTGAAGCCCAGGTGCGCGAGTCCTTCGCCCGCATGGCCGCCAAGGTGGACGCGCAGAACGCCGGTGACGCCGCGTACAAGCCGCTGGTCGCCAACCCGCAGGGCGCCGCCTTCCAGGCCGCGCTGGACCTGGTCTTCAAGGGCAAGGAACAGCCGAGCGGCTACACCGAGCCGCTGCTGCATGCGTGGCGGTTGAAGGTGAAGGCTGGTCAGGCCTGATCAGAGAACACCGTCGACTCGACGAGCGGCGCCCTGCGGGGCGCCGCTTTTCATTGCGAGCCGTCGGAAAACAACGTGATCAGCAAGATGTTGATCTGAAAGGGTTATTTCCTCTGTGAACCGTTGTTTTCCTCGAAGGTAGATAACAAGTCAGACTGCGTCGGCTCGCTTCGGGTTGGCTTGGTGTAGGCCATGTTCCGCTTGGCTCTGTGGGGCAGTGGGACCAGCAGACCCTGATCGCGCCAGACACCAAGCATCTTTGACGCCCGGAGTGTGTCGATCTTGGCGATCTCGCACAGCTTGGCGTTCTGGATCGAGCCTTCCCTGTCGATCCAGTCACTCACCTCGTCCCAGATGCTGGGGCGTTCGAGGTTCAGCAGTGTCACGGTCACGCTCTCGATGGCGGCTTCCGTGGATTGCCGATACTGCGGCGGATAGAGCTGAGCTGCAGCCATCTCCGAAAACATCATCTTCACCCCTTCACCGGCATCGATGTTCGGTGCCACAGGAAATTCGCGCAGGTTCTGCGCGATGAGGGGGTTGCGAGCCTTGCTGCCCGCCTTGGCGATGTTGTCCGGGGTGATGCGCCCAGGGAACAACCCCGGGTTTTCCACTTCGATGCGGTCATCGAAGATGCGTACGAAGATGTCCCTGTTGAGACGATAGTCCCGGTGGATCACCGCGTTCACGATGGCCTCCTTCACGACCCGCTCCGGGTACACATGCCGTGCCTTGAACCCGCTGCTGCCCAAGGTCAAGCCAGCGGCCAGCTCATCCAGCACAAGCCGAACTGCCGTGTCGATCTGTTCTACCAGCGGACCTCGAACTGTCTTGGCGGGCTTGCGGAGGTTTGGTGTGGCGCCGGGGACAGGCTGCTTGCCGTCGTACACCATCACGCGAATGTCGGCGCGGGTGTCGTGAGCCGCCAGCAGGCTGCCGGGCTCCTCTGCGAAAAGAAGAACAGCCGCACGAGTCGGGCGAATCTCTCCTCCCACTTCATCTGCCAGGCCCAGACGCTGCAGCTGCTCGGCGAAGGTGCCGCTGCGCAGGCCACGCGAGGCCAGAAAAGTTCTCCAGGTGCCTGTTTCCAGCAGGCTGAGCCGGATGGGCACGACCTCGGCTGTTGCGCTTCTCACTCCACGCTGGTACGCCAGCTCAGCGATTTCCATCGCACTGAGTTCGCGATTGCTTGCATCCATGCGAGTCCATGTTCCGTTGCCGACGATGGAGTGAACCTGCTCGCTTTTGTCCACCTTCAGCAGTGCCACATGCCCTGGCTTCCCGTCGCGCAAAGCACAGGGGAGAAGCTGCCAGTGCAGTCCTGCGATCGCGGGCGTGAAGCGTTGCAGCAATTCACGCCGAAAGTCATCGAAGCCTTCGGGGTTCTCCTCAACGCCATACAGACGGGAGGCTGGCTTGTCGCCAGGCTTCGTGGCTTTGGCGTCTCCGACACCGATGACCAGCCAGCCACCATCGGTATTGGCGAATGCGCAGACAGTCTCGTAGAGCCGTGTCTGCTTGCCACTGATGCGCTTGAAGTCCAGCGACTTGCTTTCCGAGGTGGCAAGCAGTGCTGCAATCTGGCTGGTTGTCAGAGCGTGTTGACGATCTCATCGTCCCTGAAAATGCGGGCATGAAGACGAGAAAAGCCTACGCCAGCGACATCAGCCGGGAGCGGTTTGCGGAGATCGAGCCGCTGCTGAGGAGCGTGCGCCGGCGCACCAAGCCGACGACGGTGGACCTGTGCGAGGTGTTCTGCGCGGTGCTGTACCTGCTGCGCACGGGCTGCCAGTGGCGCT
>JBEGRT010000107.1:0-3491 GCA_041180305.1 Pseudomonadota bacterium | reverse complement strand
GGCCGTGGTTTCGAGATCGCGCAGGGCCGCCTGGGCCCGGGCCGCATCCACCACTGCATGCGCTGCATCGGCGGCGCCGAACGCGCCTTGCAACTCATGACCGCCCGGGGCGACCAGCGCGTGGCCTTTGGCAAGCCGTTGAACCAGCTGGGTGGCAATGTCGACGTGATCGCCAACGCGCGCATGGCCATCGAGCAGGCCCGCCTGCTGACCCTCAAGGCCGCCTGGATGATGGACACCGTGGGTGTGAAGGCGGCCATGAGCGAGATCTCGATGATCAAGGTGGTGGCGCCCAACATGGCGCAGGCCGTGATCGATGCGGGCATCCAGATGCATGGCGCACTGGGTGTCACGCTGGACACACCTTTGAGCACCCTGGCCGCCTATGTGCGCACTGTGCGTCTGGCCGATGGTCCTGACGAAGTGCACCGCCGCGTGGTGGCCCGCTTCGAGCTGGCCCGCCAGCGCCTGGCCCGTGGCGAAGCCTGACCCTGCACCACACCAAGAGGAACCAGCCAATGAGCAAGACCAAACCCCTGATCGATGGCGCCGTGGATGTGCGTGCCGGTGAAGAAGTCGACCTGGCCCGCGTGGGCGAGCACCTGCGTGCCCAGGGCATGGTGCTGGTGGGCGAGCCCCGCCTGCAGCAATTCCCGGGTGGCGCATCGAACCTGACCTACCTGATCCGCTACGACAACATCGACCTGATCTTGCGCCGCCCGCCCTTCGGGCACATCGCCAAATCGGCCCACGACGTGGTGCGCGAGGCGCGCATCATGCAGGCCCTGCGCCCGGTGTACCCGGCCGTGCCCGAGATCTACGCCATCTGCGAAGACACCGACGTGATCGGCGCGCCTTTCTACGTGATGCAGCGCCTGGTGGGCATCATCCCGCGGCAGAACTTCTCGCCCGAGATGAACCTCGATGCGCCGCGCACGCGCCAGCTGTGCCTGAACGTGCTCGACAAGCTCATTGAACTGCACACGCTTGACCCGGCCCAGGCGGGCCTGGACACGCTGGGCAAGGGCGAAGGCTATGTGGCCCGCCAGGTGGAAGGCTGGAGCAAGCGCTTCCGCGCCGCGCACACCGATGACGTGGGCAACTTCGAGACCGTCATGGCCTGGCTGGAGGCCAAGCAGCCCAAGCAGGAAGTGGCCATCCGCCTGATCCACAACGACTACCGCTTCGACAACGTGGTGCTCGACCCGCAAGACCCGTTGAAGGTGATCGGCGTGCTCGACTGGGAAATGGCCACGCTGGGCGACCCCATGATGGACCTGGGCAGCTCGCTGGCCTACTGGGTGCAGGCCGATGACGACATGTTCATGCTGGGCTCGCGCCGCCAGCCCACCAATGCCCCTGGCATGCTGACGCGCCGCGAGGTGATCGAGTACTACGGCGCCAAGACCGGATGGAGCGTGGCCAACTTCGATTTCTACGAGGTGTATGGCCTGTTCCGCCTGATGGGCATCGTCCAGCAGATCTACAAACGCTTCAAGGAAGGCAACGCCCGCAACCCGGTGTTCGCCACCTTCGGGCCCTTTGCCGATTACCTGGGCCAGCGCTGCGAACGCATCATGGATGCCTCCAGCCTTTGAGTTTCAAGCCAGCCCTGCACCGATTCCCGAAAGACACCCCATGAGCATCCCCAACACCTTTGATCTGACCGGCAAAGTGGCCCTGGTCACCGGTTCCAGCCGCGGCATTGGCGAAGCCGCCGCCCGCCTGCTGGCCGCCCATGGCGCCCACGTGATCATTTCCAGCCGCAAGGCCGAGCCCTGCGAAGCCGTGGCCGCGTCCATTCGTGAAGCCGGTGGCAAGGCCTCGGTGCTGGCCTGCCATGTGGGCGAGCCCGCCCAGATCGATGCCACGTTCGCCGCCATCGAGCGCGACTTCGGCCGCCTCGACATCCTGGTCAACAACGCGGCCGCCAACCCTTATTTCGGCCACATCACCGACACCGACCTGGGCGCCTTCCAGAAAACGGTGGACGTGAACATCCGCGGCTACTTTTTCATGTGCGCCAAGGGTGCCAAGCTGATGGCCAAGAACGGGGGCGGCTCCATCATCAATGTGGCCTCGGTCAATGGCGTGGTGCCCGGCATGTGGCAGGGCATCTACAGCATCACCAAGGCCTCGGTGATCAGCATGACGCATGCCTTTGCCAAGGAATGCGCCTCGATGAAGGTGCGCGTGAACGCCTTGCTGCCCGGCGCCACCGACACCAAGTTCGCCTCGGCCCTGACCACCAACCCCGAGGTGCTGAAGGTGGTCATGCAGCACACGCCCATGAACCGCGTGGCCGACCCGACGGAAATGGCGGGCGCCGTGCTGTACCTGGCCTCTGATGCGGCCAGCTACACCACGGGCACCTGCCTGAATGTGGACGGTGGCTACCTGCTGGGCTGAAGCCTTGGGGCCTGAAGTCCGAGGCTCAGGCCGCCTCACTTCACCAGGCGGTTCAGGCCTTCGGCGTCGAAGTGCTCGGTCTTCTGGGCGTCGCTGGGCATGCAGTCGCGGCCCAGTTCGCTCTGGGCGCAGGCCGCCAACTTCTCCACGGCCTGCCACAGCAGCGCGATCTGGTGCTCATGGCCGCCCGCGTTGTCGATCAGGCCCTTGAGGGCCTGCGACAGCGGGTCGTCGCCCTCGGTCACGCCGTAGGCTGAAAAGCCCATGCGAGTGGCCGTGGCTTCGCGCTCGGCCTGCTTTTCATCCATCACCTGCTGCTTGCCCACAATGATGCGGGCCGGGTTGCCCACGGCCGTGGCCCCCGGCGGCACCGGCTTGACCACCACGGCGTTCGAGCCCACGCGGGCGCCATCGCCCACGGTGAAGCCGCCCAGCACCTGGGCGTTGGCCCCCACGATCACGCCTTTGCCCAAGGTGGGGTGGCGCTTGGCGCCCTTGCTCAGCGAGGTGCCGCCCAGGGTCACGCCCTGGTAGATGGTGCAGCCATCGCCGATCTCGGCGGTTTCGCCCACCACCACGCCCATGCCATGGTCGATGAACACCCGGCGGCCCACGGTGGCGCCCGGGTGGATTTCGATGCCCGTGAGGAAGCGGCCCCAGTGCGAGATCCAGCGCCCCAGCCACTTCAGCCCATGGTGCCAGCACCAGTTCGCGGCGCGGTGCATGGCCAGGGCGTGCAGACCGGGGTAACAGGTCAGCACTTCCCAGGCGGTGCGGGCCGCGGGGTCGCGTTCCAGGATGCAGGCGATGTCTTCTCTCAGACGGGCAAAGAACATGGACGGCAGAAGCTTGGTTGTTTTTCTAATGTGCAGCCGAGTGTAACGCCGGGCGCCATCCCGTGCAGGGCTCAGGGCTGCCGGGGTTTGACCAGGGCCTGCACCGCGCGCGCCATGCCCCGCAGGATGTGGACTTCTTCGGTGCGCAAGGCGGCCCGGTTGAGCAACTGGTTCAGGCGCGGGATCAGCTTCTTGGGCGCGGCCGGGTCCAGAAAGCCGATGTCGACCAGGGCCTGCTGCCAGTGT
>JBEGRT010000106.1:0-2650 GCA_041180305.1 Pseudomonadota bacterium | reverse complement strand
GCTTGCGCCGCATGTTCGGCTGTGCCGAGCAGGCGCATGACGATTCGACGCGTGCGCTGGTGATCAACCTGGGCCAGCCGCTGGGTTTCGTGGTGGACCGTGTGGCCAGTGTCGTGAGCGTGGAGCCGAGCCAGATGGAATCGGCCGATGCGATCCGTTCGGTGGTGGCTGGCGAGTACCTGACGGGCGTGATCAAGCAGACGGGAGCCGATGGCCGCCCGGAGATGCTGCTGACGCTGGACTTTGACAAGCTGGTGGATGGCCAGTTCGCCGGGGTGGGGGCGGGTCGCGGGCGTTCGGAGGCCTCCGGCAGCCACGATGGGCGCACAGACGAAGCCCACGACGAGGCGATGGGCAGTGAAGAGTTGCGCCTGGTGTCGTTTGCGGTGGCCGGCCAGGAGTATGCGATCGACATTGCCGCGGTGCAGGAGATCGTGCAGGTGCCTGAGCGGATCACGGCGGTGCCCAATGCGCCGTATCACGTGCTGGGGCTGATTTCCTTGCGCGACCGATTGCTGCCGCTGGTCAGCCTGCGCAGCCTGTTTGGCCTGTCCGACGAGGACTTGAGCGAGCACCACCGGATCGTGGTGGTGGCTTTGCCCGATGGGCGCCAGGTGGGCCTGGTGACCGATGCGGTCAAGGAAGTGATGAGCGTGCCGCTGTCACAAGCCGATCCGATGCCGGGCATTCTGGCCGCCGACCACAGCCTCGACGAGTTTTCGCGGATCTGCCGTCTGGACGATGGCAAGCGGCTGGTGTCGATCATCGAGGCGGACCGTTTGCTGGGTCTGGAGGCCTTGCAGGTTGCGGCAGATGTGGGTGCTTCAGGCGTTACCCGCACACAGGATCAGGAGAGCAACATGCGTGATGACAGTGAAGACATCAGCAGTGACGACGATGACATCCAGGCTGTGATCTTCCGGCTGGGTGCTGAAGAATTCGGCGTGCCGATCATGTCGGTGCAGGAGATCGTGCGTGTGCCCGAAGTGCTCACGCGGGTGCCCAAGACGCCGAATTTCGTCGAGGGTGTGATCAATCTGCGGGGCACGGTGCTGCCAGTGATCGATCAGCGCAAACGTCTGGGCTTGTCGGCCATCGACCGGCACGAAGGGCAGCGGATCATGGTGTACCTGCTGGGCGGTTTGCGCACCGGGTTCATCGTGGATTCGGTGGCCGAGGTGCTGCGCATTCCTCGCGCGAACATCACCCAGGCGCCGGCCTTGTCGGCGGAACAGACCCGGTTGATTCAGCAGGTGGCCAAGCTCGATGGCGACAAGCGACTGGTGATGTTGATCGACCCGCGGCATTTCCTGGAAGGCCAGGAAATGGCCGCCATGCACCAGCTCGGGGGCGATTCGGCGTCGATGGCGCATGCAGCCTGACCCCACCGGGGCGGAGGAAACAGACCATGGCACGGATTCTGGTCGTGGACGATTCAGCCCTGATGCGGCGCCTGCTGGTGCAGGTGCTGGAGGGGGCTGGGTATGAGGTGAAGACGGCTCGCACGGGGGCTGAAGCGGTGTCCGAGCTGATGGCCTGGCTGCCAGATGCCATCACGCTGGACATCAACATGCCGGAGATGGATGGGCTCACGGCCCTGTCTCTGATCATGTCGGCCCGGCCGACGCCGGTGGTGATGGTGTCGTCGCTGACGGAGCAGGGGGCCCTGGCAACCTTCGAGGCGCTGGCCCTGGGCGCGGTGGACTTCATCACGAAGCCAGGTGGCACGATCTCGCTGACGATCGATGACATCAAGGGGCAGCTGCTGGAAAAGATCAAGGCGGCCCTGCGGTCGCGGGCGACCTTGAGCGGCAAGCGCCGGCCTTTGGGGGCTGTGCGTCCACCGATTCCTGCACCCGCACCGGCGCCCAAAGCGCCGGCAGCACGTCCGGCTGTGCTGGGCACCGCCGGGGTGGTGATCATCGGGGTGTCGACGGGGGGGCCTCGCACGCTGGAGGACATCCTGCCGCCGCTGCCTTTGAGTTTCCCGTGGCCCATCGTGGTGGCTCAGCACATGCCGCCCAATTTCACCAACGCATTTGCGCAGCGCATGGACCGCCTGTGCAACCTGCGCGTGCGTGAGGTGACGGCACCCTGCCCGCTGGAGCCAGGCAATGTGTACATCGGCCGAGGCGGGGGGGATGTGGTGATTGCCGAGCGACTGGGCCGTCCGACGGTGATGCCCAAGCCAGAGACGCCTGGCCACCCATGGCACCCATCGGTGGATGTGCTGGTGGAAAGCGCCATGAAGCTTTACAAGCCCGAGAAGATGATCGGCGTGCTGCTGACCGGCATGGGCAATGACGGCGCCGACCAGATGACGCGCATGCACCGGCAGGGCTCACGGACCATTGCGGAGTCGCAATCTTCGTGTGTGGTGTTCGGGATGCCCCACGAGCTGATACAGATGGGGGGGGCCTCTGTGGTTCTTCCATCGACTGACATCGCCGGACAGCTGCAAAGCTGGCTGGGTTGAAAGGGAGCACTGCACATGGGCCTGAAGAAGACGTCGGACAACGTGGGCTTGCGCAAGATTGCTGCGCGCGACTACGGCCGTGACGGGCATGGGTTGCTGGAGCAGTTGCAAGACCCCGATGTGAGCACCCGCCGCTGGGCGGCCCGCGACCTGGTGCAGCACCCGAACCTGATG
>JBEGRT010000105.1:0-3294 GCA_041180305.1 Pseudomonadota bacterium | reverse complement strand
TGCTGACCGGCCTGGACGACGAGGCCTCGATCACCCGCGCCTATGAAGTCGGCGCCACCGACTTTTTCGTGAAGTGCAACCAGTGGAGCCTACTGGCCGGACGCCTGCGCTACCTGCTGCGCGCTTCCCGCACCCGCTACGAGCTGGAGCGTTCTAAAGCCAAGCTGGCACGCGCCCAGGACCTGGCCCGCATGGGCAGCTTCGACTGGCGCCGCGACGGCAGCCACACCGTGGTGTTTTCGCTCGAAGGCCTGCGTGTGCTGGGCATGGGCCCCCATGACGCCCCATCCCTGCGCGACATCATGCGCATGATGAGCCGCGAAGACCAGGTGGGATTCCTGCGCCTGCTGCGCGATGTGCTCAGCCACGGCACCGTGCTGTGCTGTGATGTCGAGGTCACGCTGGGCGATGGCCGTGTGCGCATGCTGCACATCGAAGCCGAACCGGAATTCAACGAGCTGGCGTCCATCATCGGCTACACCGGCATCTTGCAGGACGTGACCGACCGCCGTCTGGCCGAAGACAAGATCCAGCAGCTGGCCAACTACGATGTGCTGACCGGGCTGCCCAACCGCCGCCAGCTGTTCTGGCGCAGCGAGCGGGCCATCGAACACGCCAAGCGCCTGGGCCACAGCATGGCCCTGATCCAGGTGGGGCTGGACCGCTTCAAGGTGATCAACGAAAACCTGGGGCACACCGCGGGTGACGAACTCCTGATCGAGGCCGCACGCCGCATCCGCGCCTGCGTGCGCCACAGCGAGCAGGTACTCGATGGCGGCTTCTTCGAATCATCGCTGCACCGCGGCCACCGCACCCTGGAAGCCGTGGGCCGCCTCGGCGCCGACGAATTCGTGGTGCTGCTGCCGGAAATCCATGACCCGGCCGAGGCCCTGGAAGTGGCCCGCAAGGTGCTGGAAAAGCTGCGCGAACCCATGATCGCGGCCGGCCAGGAGTGCTTCATCACGGCCAGTGCCGGCATTGCATGCTTCCCGGCCGATGGCGCCAGCGTGGCCGACCTGCTGCGCAACGCCGATGTGGCCATGGACATGGCCAAGTCGCAAGGCCGCAACTCGACCATGGTGTACGACCGGCAGCTGGCCAGCAAAGGCCGTGTGCGCCTGGACCTGGACACCGCCCTGCACAAGGCCATGGAGCGCAACGAGCTGGTGCTGTACTACCAGCCCAAGATCGATGTGCGCACCAGCCAGATGGTGGGCGCCGAAGCACTGATGCGCTGGATGCGCGATGGCAAGCTGGTCCCCCCCGGCGATTTCATCCCCCTGGCCGAAACCACGGGCCTGATCAATGACATGAGCCTGTGGGCCATCCGCGAAGCGGCCCGGCAGGTGCGCGCCTGGAAGCAGCAGCACGACCTGGACATCACGGTGGCCGTGAACATGCCCAGCCGCCTGTTCGAGCGGGCCGATCTGGTCGAAGTGATCCTGCAGATCCTGCAGGAGGAACAGGTGGCCCCGCACCTGATCGAGCTCGAGATCACCGAAACGGGCCTGATGAAGGACCTGCAAGGCGTGGTGCCCTCGCTGCACAAGCTCAATGCCCTGGGCGTCGAGATTTCCATCGACGACTTCGGCACGGGTTACTCATCGCTGGCCTACCTCACCTCGCTGCCCATCAGCGAGCTCAAGATCGACCGATCTTTCGTGCGGGACTTGGGCAGCACGCCACAAAGCTCGGCGGTCACCTCGGCCATCATCGCCCTGGCCCGAGCCCTGGGCCTGCGGGTGGTGGCCGAAGGCGTCGAGCAGGTCGCGCAAATGGAAGTGCTCTACAACCTGGGCTGCCAGGTGTGCCAGGGCTTCCTCTTCGCCCGCCCGATGCCGCCCGCCGAGATCAATGAATGGCTGCGCGATCAGGAGGTCAAACCCCTGCCTCGCATCGAAACCGATTTCGCCGGCCTGCCCGACCTCACGCTTCCAGGGCACAAGGTGTCCTGAGGCCCGACTGCCCAGCGCAGGAGCCCCGATGTCTGCCCCCCAGGTTCCCCAGCCCACCCCGGCCCTGCTGGCCAAGGCCGCCTTGAAGCGCCTGGCCCTCGACCGGCTGGAACCCACCCCTGACAACTACCTGAAGGCTTACGAGGCCGAGTGCAAGGCCGCCGGTGTGTCAGCGCCCGCACGCACCGCCGAGCCTTCTGCCCCAGTGGCTCAGGCGCCCTCTGCGCCCGAGCGCCCCGACGATGGCCCGCAGTGGTCGGACCTGATCGGGCGCATCACACGGGGTCTGGAGCGCCCGAACAAGCAATGGACGGCCGCCCGCAAGAAAGAAAGCCTGCAGCGGGTGCTGACCGGCAGCCGCCAGTCGGCTGAACGCCTGTTGCAGCGGCTTCAGCAACTGACCCTGAGCTGGGACAAGGACGACCCCGATTCCCTCGTGAGCGAAGGGGGAGACGCCAGCCCCGACGCAGGCACGACCCCGGCTGTGGCAGCCAGCGCGGCAGCGATCACACCGGCGCCTTCCAGCACGCCTTCCAGCACGCCCTCCAGCACGCCCCCCGGCCCTGCGGCCACTGCGGGCCATGCAGACGCCGTGCCCGCCGAAGTGGCCACCCACTGGCACAGCACACTGCAGCAAGCCTTGCCGGAAAACGAAGCGCCTGGGCGTGAGGCCTCGATGGCCCTGGACCAGGCCTTTGCCATGGCGCTGCAGGCCGATCAGCACGCGCCCGACACCGTGCGCCAGCAGGCCCGTCTGGCCTGCGAACAGGCCCGCCGCGTGATCGAGCACCGCCACCACCTGGTCACCCACCTCACCCGCTTGTGCCAGACCCTGACCGACAGCCTGGTCGACCTGGCCGAGAACGACAGCTGGGTGGCCGGCCAGTGCCAGGCCATGCAGGCCGAACTGGCCCATGGCCTGACGCCACGCGGCAGCCGTCGCCTGCATGAGTTGCTGCGCGACACGCGCGAGCGCCAGAAGACGCTGCGTGCCGAACGCGAAGCAGCCCGGCAAGCGCTCAAGGACATGCTGCACCAGATGCTCAGCGAAATCGGTGCACTGGGTCAGACCACTGGCACCTTCCAGGACAAGCTGCTGGGCTATGCCGACACCATCGGCCAGGCTGACACGCTGGAAAGCCTGGCCGATGTGGTGCGTGACCTGGTGGCCGACAGCCGCACGGTGCACGGTGTGATCACCACCACACAGGAACGGCTGCAGGCCGAACACAGCCGGGCCACAGCGCTGAGCGACCGCGTGCGCAGCCTGGAAGCCGAACTGCGCCGCCTGTCGGAAGAGGTGTCGACCGACCCCCTCACCCAGATCGCCAACCGCCGA
>JBEGRT010000104.1:0-4048 GCA_041180305.1 Pseudomonadota bacterium | reverse complement strand
AGTTCTTCCGCACCGGCACCTACCGTGTGCGTGGCACGGCCGAGACCTACGAGACCTCGTCGCCTTCGATGGACATCTCCAAGGCGTCGAACTTCGAGCGTTTCGTGTTCGACCTGCTGGGCCGTGATGGCGCCGCCTGCAAGGCCCTGTTCAAGGATGCGGTCGAGAAGGAAGGCGGCTTCACGCTGCCGGCCGAGACTTTCGCCAAGGTGCCCGGTTACGGTTTTGCCTCGGGCACCAGCAACCATGCGAACCGCCTGGACACCATCCGCGCCACCTTTGAACAAGACGGCACGCTGATCGACACCCACACGGCCGATGGCCTGAAGGTGGCACGCGAGCACATGAAGCCTGGCACGACCATGATCGTGCTGGAAACGGCTTTGCCGGCCAAGTTTGAAGAGACCATCGTGGAAGCCACGGGCCAGCGCCCTGCGCGCCCGCACTGGATCTCGGGCCTTGATGGCCTGGAGCAGCTGCCCAAGCGCTTCGTGGTGTGCCCGAAGGACACCCAGTGGGTGAAGGACTACGTGGTTCAGCACTGCCAGGACTGAGTCTGCACTGGGTTTGACCCAGGGCAAGGGCCCGAAAGGGGTGCCGCACTTAGGCTGCGGGCACCCCTTTTTTCATGCGGCCTTGCCGCCTGTGGCCATGACCTGCACGCCCGACGCCCTGATCCCTGCCGACCTGCTGGCGCGTTTGCAGCACAGCCCCTTGCAGGCTTTGACATTGGGTGGGCGCGCGGTGTTGCCAATCGTGCAGGGCGGCATGGGCGTGGGGGTGTCGGGCCACCGGCTGGCGGGCACCGTGGCCGCCCTGGGCGGCGTGGGCACGCTGTCGTCGGTGGACCTGCGGAGGCAGCACCCCGACCTGATGGCCCGCACCACAGGCCTGCCGCCCGATGAACGCGCCAAAGCCGCGATTGATGCGGCCAACCTGGAGGCCATCGACCGCGACATCCAGCGGGCCCGTGCGCTGAGCGAGGGCAGGGGGCTGCTGGCCATCAACATCATGCGCGCGGTGAGTGCCTATGCGGCATCGGTCAAGCAGGCGCTGGCTTCGGGCATCGATGCCATCGTGGTGGGGGCCGGGCTGCCGCTGGACCTGCCCGACCTGGCCAGCGACCACCCGAACACCCTGCTGATCCCCATCCTGTCGGATGCGCGCGGCATCCAGCTGATCGTCAAGAAGTGGGAGCGCAAGAAGCGCCTGCCCGACGCCATCGTGATCGAGCATCCGCGCCTGGCCGGTGGGCACCTGGGCGCCGCCAAAGTGGCCGATCTGAACGACCCGCGGTTCGACTTCGAGCGCGTGATCCCGGAGGCGCTGGCTTTTTTCCGAGCCGCCGGGCTGGAAAAGGAGATTCCCCTGATCGCGGCCGGTGGCATCCGCAGCCAGGCCGACATCCGGCGGGTACAGAGTCTGGGCGCGGCGGGCGTTCAGCTGGGCACCCCCTTTGCCGTGACCACCGAGGGCGATGCCCACCCCGAGTTCAAGCGCGTGCTGGCCGAGGCCCGCGACGAGGACATGGCCGAGTTCGTGAGTGTGGCCGGTCTGCCGGCACGCGCCGTGCGCACGCCCTGGCTGAACAATTACCTGCGCAGTGTGGACAAGCTGCAGGCCGTGGCGCATGCCAAGTCACGCTGCACCAAGGCCTTTGATTGCCTGGCCCAGTGTGGCCTGCGCGATGGCCTGGCCGACTGGGGGCAGTTCTGCATCGACCACCAGCTGGCGGCTGCCTTGCGGGGCGATGTGAAGAAGGGCCTGTTCTTCCGCGGGGCAGGGGCCTTGCCGTTTGGCGACCAGGTGCGCAGTGTGCGCGAACTGCTGGAGCGCCTGCTGGCAGGCCCCGCGCCGGAGGCTCAGGCGGCGGCCTGCTGAACCCGGCGCCGGCTCACCATGTGGCGGGCCAGCTGGGCGCGCAGCTTCACGGGCAGCTCGCTGGCGTGCGGGTAGAGCTGGTTGTTTTCCAGGGCCACATGCTGCTCGTAGCGTTCGGCGAACAGCTGCAGGTCTGCGATCACGGGCACAGCCTGCCGCGCCACGATGCCCTGCAGCCAGGGGCGCACCCGGTCGCGCCACAGGCCTTCGAGCTGGTCGTGCTCGGCGCACAGGAAATCCAGCGTGGCATCGACCTGGGGGTGGCCCAGCACCCTGAGTGCCGGGAAGAGGTCTTCTTCCTCGTCCTGATGGTGCAGTGGCGCCGCCATGTCGAAGTAGCGCAGGATGGATTGCGCGGCCTCGGCGGCCTGGTGGTCCGGGCCGTGGCGCTGGGTGTGGGCGCCCAGGCGCCGCAGCAGGCTGGTGAAGCGAAGCACCTTGTCGTGGCAGGCCAGCAGCAATTCGAGCGGGTCGTCTTCCGGGGCTTGGGTGTCCATTCAAACGTCTCCTGATTCGCATTGTCGTTGTCGGCGCAAGACCTGCGTGTCGATCTGGTCAAGGACTGCACGGCGGCGGTGCCCATGCAAGTGCCGGGCCCGTCTGAAGCGTTATGCTGCATCGCTTGTGTGAAGCTGGAGTTTCAAAGTGTCTGCGCCGCGTGCCCCCCTCATTGCCCTGACCCAGGCCTGGCAGGATCTGGAACACACGGTCACCGAATGGCTGGCTGAAGGGCCAGGGTTGTCGGTGGAGTCGGTGGACAGCCTGCAGGCCCTGGGCCGTGTGCTGGCCATTGACCTCGTCTCTGGTGTGGCGGTGCCCCCGCTGGACAACAGCGCCATGGACGGCTACGCCGTGCATTCGGCCGACCTGCCTGCATTGCAGCAACCTGGCACGGTGCTGCCTGTGGCCCAGCGCATCGCGGCCGGCCAGGTGGGGCAGGCGCTGGCGTCTGGTCAGTGCGCCCGCATCTTCACCGGCGCGCCGGTGCCCGAGGGGGCCGGGGCGGTGGTCATGCAGGAACACACCGAGGCGGCCGAGCGCAATGGCCAGGTCGCTGTGCGCTTCACCCAGCCGGTGCAAGCCGGCCAGAACATTCGCCGGGCGGGTGAAGACATCACCTCGGGCCAGACCGTGCTGCAGCGCGCCACCCGACTGACGCCTGCGGCGCTGGGCGTGGCGGCGTCGGTGGGTGCCGCCCAGCTGTCCGTGTTCGCTCGCCCCCGCGTGGCCGTGCTGACCACGGGTGACGAACTGGTGATGCCCGGGCAGCCCTTGCCGCCGGGCGCCATCTACAACAGCAACCGCCACACCCTGACCGGCCTGGTGCAGGCCGCAGGCGGGGTGCCGCAAGACCGCGGTGTGGTGCCCGACCAGCTCGACGCCACCCGCCAGGCCCTGCGCGATGCGGCCGCCCACAGCGACCTGATCATCACCAGCGGCGGCGTGTCGGTGGGTGAAGAAGACCACTTGCGCGCGGCCGTGCAGGCCGAAGGGCAATTGCACTTCTGGGCCCTGGCCATCAAGCCAGGCAAGCCTTTCGTGTTCGGCCATGTGCGCCGCCCTGACGGCAGCCGTTGCCTGTACATGGGCTTGCCGGGCAACCCGGTGGCCAGCTTCGTGACCTTCCTGGTGCTGGTGCGCCCGGTGCTGGGCCTGCTGGCCGGGCAGGGCTGGGCCTTGCCCCGCGCCCTGATGCTCCCGGCCGCCTTCAGCTGGCCACGCCCCGACAAACGCCGCGAGTTCCTGCGGGCCCGCCTCAATGCCCAGGGGCAGGTCGAGATCCACCCGCACCAGGGCTCGGGCGTGCTGATGTCGGCGGCCTGGGCCGAAGGCCTGGTGGACCTGGCGCCAGGCCAGGTGGTGCAGGCCGGTGAGCCTGTGGCCTGGTGGCCCTACAGCGAATGCCTGCAACCCAGCGCCGGAGCCTGACCATGCGCGTGACCGTTCGATACTTTGCCCGCGTGCGTGAGCGCCTGGGCCCCGAAGAAACCTGCGAATGGGCCACTGAAGCCCCCCGCACCGTGGGCGAGCTGTGGGCCTGGCTGCTAGCCTGCTCGCCCGCGCATGCCGAGGCCCTGGCCGAAGGGCAGGGCCTGCGCACGGCCCTTGATCAGGCCCTTTGCGACGCCGACGAGCCCCTGCACGACGGCGCCGAGGTGGCCTTTTT
>JBEGRT010000103.1:0-7809 GCA_041180305.1 Pseudomonadota bacterium | reverse complement strand
CAAGGTGGTCACCAGCGCAATGGGCCGCGGCACGATCAGGCTGGCCATAAGCTTGTAGCGCTGGTAGGGGGTGAGGGTGCTGAAGTCAATGTGCATGGCACCGGGCATGCAATGGGCGTGCCGGGGGCTGCTCAGGGCCCCACCACCTTCGTCACCCAGGTTGGCAGGTTCCAGGCACCACCTGGCTCGACCAGCTTGCACTGGCCGGTGGTGCTGGCTTCGGTGTGCACGAAGGCGCGGCCGTTCCAGGTCCAGCTTTCTGAGGCCCAGCAGTCGCCCAGGCCCCGGCCTTTCTGGCCGGAGGTGATCACGCCGCGGGTGTGGTCGCTGGCCATCTCGGTCACCAGGCGGGGCTGGTGGGGCGGGCGTTCGTTCACCACCCACATGCAGTAGCCCTCGTTGTAGGCCGCGCGCCAGCACAGGGTGCTGGCCAGCCATTGGCCACCGCTCAGGGGCTCGAAGCGAAAGCCTTGTTCCTCAGGGGGCAGCAGCTCGGTGTCGCGTTTGTCGCCCGCGTCGGCCAGCAGGGCCTGGCGCAAGGCGGCCATGGCGGGCTTGCTCAGGCCAGGGATGCGGTCGGCTGCGGCACCGGGTGGCAGCTCGGGCACACGGGCTGCCTTCACCACCGGGGCGGGCAGGGGCGGCAGGGCCTGGCTTTCCGGGCGGTTGCCAGGGCGGGCCAAGGCGCCCGGCGTGCCCACGCGGCCCTGGGCTTCGTCCATTTTGAGCAGCACGGCTGTGGCGCCCTGGTCTGACAGGGCCCACACGGTGCGGCCATGGGTGAACTCGATGCGCGCCCGGGCTCGGGGCAGGGCCTTCAGCACGGCCTGCAGTTGCGGGGCCGTCAGGCCAAAGCGCTGGGGCTCCTCCAACCAGGGCATGGGGCCCAGCGCCTGGCCGTTCACGCGCAGGTGCAAGGTCGTGGCGGCCTGGGCCAGCGCTTCGGCCTCGTCGCCATAGCGGCCCAATGCCACCAGGGCCCGCACCGGCTGGTTCGGGCCTGCGGCGCGGGTCAGCAGCAGCGACACAGGGTTCTCGGCATCGTCGGCCTGGTAGCCCGCAGCCCGGCAGGTGCGGGTGTTGTCGCAGGCCACTTCCCAATCGAAGTGGCTGAAGTGCAGGCCTTCGGTGGGGCCTGCGGGCTGCGCGGCCAGGGCCTCTGTGGCCATCGACAAGGCCATACCTGCGCTGCACAGTGTCAAAGCCAGAAGGTGAGGGGGGAGCACTTGTGTTTCGCCTGTGCCTGGATAAAATCAAATCAAGTGGATTGGGGGTTCCCGATCGGCGCTGCAGCCTCGGTGGGTTCACCGGGGCTTTTCGCTTTGAGGGGCGGGTACACCGTCAGGCCGACCTCATTGAACCCTTCGCCCACATGGTTTCGGCCTCCGGCGCAAAAAAATTTGCGTTTGAGCAGCTCGAAGGCCTGGTTGGCTTGGGCTGGGCGAATGTGGCTCAACCCCACCGGCCGGGCCACAAGATCCGCCAATTGCAACCCGACCAGGTTGGTTCGCTTGTCTGCAAAAACCATGTGGAATGGCCAGCGGTCCTGGCCGGGCTGCCCAGCATCGCAAAGCCGTCTGAATTCGAGTTCCAGTTCGGCATCCTCTTTCTTGCCGCGACATTCGACCACGATGTGGGTGATGAGGTGGTCTTGCTTCTTTTCTGCCAGAAATGCTCGCAAAGATTGCAGGCTTCCATGATGGATGACAGGCTGTTGATGAAGCCTTCGCGAGTGGGTAGGTGGCTGAGGAAGGCAAAGTCACCCTTTTGCTTCCTGATCTCATGCTCATGCAGCACGATGCTGTCGTGTCCAAAGTAATTGAACTTGAGCTTTTCAACCGCCGGAATGATCTTCTCGCTGTAATGCCGTTTGTGCATCACGCACAAGGCCAGCACGAACACGGGGTAGTCGGGGTTGATGCTGACCAGTGAATGGTCGCCACTTTCGTCGACATAGACCACATAGTCACTGAACCCACGGCCTGCTGCGCTCGCTGGTGGCACAGGCTCTACGGGGATGGGCTCGACATTTTCGAAGAGCGCGTACTGAGTCCCTGGATTGCGCATGAGGCACTGTAGGCCGGCAGACCCCGCACACTCAATCCCCCCATGGGGGTTGGATGAACCGGTCGCGAACTGGCAGGCCCCGCCTCAATGGCAGCCCGTGGGCAGCTCCATGCCGTGCTGGGTGCGCAGGGTGAGCGTGAGTTGTTGACCGGGTTGCAGCTGCTGCAGGTTCAGACCGGGCAAGCTGCGGCTGAGGGCCCATTCGTGCTGGTCTTCGGCCAGCACCCAAGCAATGCCCACCTGGGGCAGAACCTCGATGACATGCGCATGGAGCACGCGGTCGCCTTGCGAATTGGTGTGCATGTGAGCCCCCTGTGACACTGACAAGCCAGGCCTGAATCTGCGCCAGATCAACCCGTGTAGCAAGGGTTACCACTGGTTCGAGGGGGCAGGCCCATGAGCCGTTCGGCTCATGGCCAGGCACAACGCAGGCCCGCGGTTCAGGCGGGCTTTTGGGGGCGGCCCTTCTTGATCGGGGTCAGCTCAGCCAGCAGCTTGCGCAACTTGGCGTCGGGCAGGGCCTGGAGGGCCTGCAGGGCGGCGCGCAGCACTTCACTCTTCTTGGCCGGCTGCTTCCAGCCCAGGGCGCGTTGCTTGATCTGCTCGATCAGGGCGAAATCGGCCTCGGGCATGGTGAACGAGTCACGCACGATCTTGACCTTCACTGGCTTCACGGCCTTGGGCGCCTTGGCGGGCTTTGCTGGCGTGGCGGGCTTGGCAACCGCCTTCTGTGCAGCTTGTTTCTGCGCCGGGGCCTTCTGTGCAGGCGCCTTCTTCGCGGCAGCGGGCTGAGTGGCCACCTTCTGGGCAGCAGGGGCCTTTTTGGCAGCAGCAGCCTTCTTGGCGGCAGGGGTCTTGGCAGGGGTGGGGGTGACTTCAGGTGCGGTCATGATGGCGACACAAAGCGAATGTGTGCATATCGTATATACATTTTTCTGACCTGTGTGCAGCGGGTGGCCCGGCAGGCCATGCGCAGCAGGTGAAGAAGTGTTGCGCCCTGGCTGTCAAGCCAGCCCCACAGTTCAAGCTAGGGGCTTCGCGCGGGGCCCATTGCCCGCCCACACTGCAGGCCTTGCCAACACCGCCAGAGAGGCCTTTCATGCGTTTGCTGTCTGCCCCCCGACGTTTCCACCGCACCCTGGTGTCGGCCTGCACGGCCCTGGGGCTGTGCGCTGCCAGCGCCGCCCATGCGTTTGACCTGGACCGTGGCCACGCGCCCATCGACGTGGTCATCCCCACCGTCATCCCGGTCATCTTCGCCAATGTGGGCCCGGGTGACGCCACGCTGGTGCTGCGCACCACCACCCTGGTCACCAATGCCATGTTCGACGCGATCGCGCCGTATCACCCCACCGCCGTGGGTGTGTACTCGAAGCTGCCGCGCCGCCCGGCCAGCGAAGGGGCCACCGAGCGCCAGCGCAACACGGCCATCTTCTATGCCTGTCAGGAGCTGCTCAACAGCCTGTACCCGGCTGAAAAAGCCCGGTGGGCCGATATGCTGCGCACCGCGGGCCTGGACCCTGCCGCACAAAGCACCGACCTGCGCACCGCCGTGGGCATTGGCCGCGCGGCCGGCAAGGCCCTGGTGGCCGCCCGTGAAAACGACGGCATGAACCAGCTGGGCAATGCCCAGGGCCAGCGATTCAACAAGCTGCCTTATGCCGACACCACCGGCTACCAGCCCGTGAACACGGCTTACGAGCTGCGCAACCCGGCACGCTGGCAGCCGGACATCACCACGCGGGGCAACGGGCTGTTCCAGGTGCAGCAGTTCGTCACGCCGCAGTTCGGGCAGGTCAAGCCCTACAGCTACGACAGCGCCGAGCAGTTCAGCTTTCCGGCGCCGGTGGACAGCAACCCCTTCGGCCCCGGTGGCCGCGCCCGCTACAAGGCTCAGGTGGACCAGATCCTGAACGCATCGGCCACCCTGACCGACCAGCGCAAGATGGTGGCCGAGCTGTTCAACGACAAAATCCGCAGCCTGGGCTTCGTGGCCCTGTTCCTGAGCCAGTCGCGCCAGTGGAGCGTCGAGCAGTTCGTGCACTACGACTTCCTGGTGAACATGGCGGCCTTCGACGGCGGCATTGCCGTGTGGAACGCCAAGCGCAAGTACGACGCCGTGCGGCCTTTCTCGGCCGTGAACTGGGTGCACGGCAAGGGCATGGTCACGGCCTGGGGCGGGCCGGGCAAGGGCACGGTGAACCTGCCGGCCGACCAGTGGGCCAGCTATGTGAAGGTGGCCGACCACCCCGAGTACCCGTCGGGCTCGTCGTGCTTCTGTTCGGCCCATGCGCAGGCCAGCCGCCGCTTCCTGGGCTCTGACACCCTGGGCTGGCGTGTGGCCGCGCCCAAGGGCTCGTCGCTGGTGGAGCCGGGCGTCACGCCCGCCACCGACATCGTGCTGCAGTTCGACACCTGGAGCCAGTTCGAGCAGCAGTGCGGGCAGTCGCGCCTGTGGGGCGGGGTGCACTTCCAGCCGGCCATCGATGCCTCCAAGCCGGTGTGCAAGGCCATTGGCGACAAGGCCTACCAGTACCTGCAGAACCTGATCGACGGGCGGGGTTGAGCTTCGGCATCAAGGCTACCAGCCCAGCCGCTTGGCCAACACCCTTGGAAAAGGCAGGCCTTCGGCCTGTTCGATCGCCTTCACCAGGTGCGCCAGGGCGTGGTCGCTGTCCACCCACTGCAGGTCGTAGCGGCCTCCTGCGGCCTGGAAGCGGGCCTGCGACTGGGCCTCTGACACAAAGGGCACACGGGCATGGCCTTCGGTACCCCGTCCGCCTTCAGGCGGCACGTTGGCATCTTGCCGCCCGTGCACGGCCCAGATGCGGCGCCCGGCTGCCGCAGAGCAGGCCTGGCCTTCGGCCATGAGGGCGCCAGCCAGCGACACGCCTTGGGCGAACACGCCGCGCTGGCACATCAGGGTCTGCATCATCATGGCGCCGTTGGAATGCCCCAGGGCGAACAGCTTGCCCGGAGGCAGCTGGTAACGCTGCGCCAGGGCGGCCACGGTGCGCTGCACCACGTCGGCATCGGGGGCCTGGGTGTCGAAGGGTTGGCCGCAACAGCCTTGGCCTGCATTCCAGGCCTTCATGCGGTCGGGCAGCCAACGCCCTGCGGGCGAGCCGTTCACGTAGGCCACTGCCACGCCTTGTGCGGCCAGTGCCTGCAAAGGCAGCTCACGCGCCAGGTGCTGGGCATTGCCACCGCCGCCGTGCAGCACCACGAGCAAGGCGGTGGCGTTGGCCTCCGGGGAGGCGATCAGCACCTCGCGGCCCTCGATCTGTTCGGGGGCCAGATCAGGGGTGCGCCAGCGCGCCTGGGCGGAGGTGGCCGCCAGCATCAGGCTGCTCAAGGCGGCCACCATGAAAGGGATGAGGCGTTCGGTCATGTGAGGTCAAACGGCCGAACCCCGCGCTGGGATGACAGTTCACCCAGGCCATCAGGGCATCGGGCTGATGGCCAGTGTGGATTCTTCAGGCAGGCGCCACAAGCGCATGTAGGCCCTCTCCTCGTATCGCGCCGGGTTCAGGTACCAGCTGGTCTGGCCCAGCGTGAATTCAGCCAGGGCCTCGCTGCCCGGCTCTGGAGCAGAGCCCCACACGTAATGCGTGGCGCCCTGGCTTCGGGCCCAGACCACAACAGCTGCCCCGCCCCGCATGAGGTAAGGCACTGCGGCCGGCTGGGTGATGCCTCCCACATCGACCAGCACATGTTCGGGCAGCTCCAGGCCCAGCTGGCCGATGGAATACACGGCGATGCGGGTGCCCGCGGGCAGGGTGGCCTTGATGTGTTCGGCCAGCTGATGCGTGCGCTCGATGCCTTCGACCTTGTTGCGCAGGTGTGGGTAGGCCATGAGCACGCTGGTGCTCAGCCCGAGCAACAACGTGAACACCGTGGCCATCTGGCGGGCACGGGGTGGTGCCCAACGGGCCAGGGCCACCCAGCCCACGGCCAGCAGTGCCGGCGCCAGGGCCGTGACATACCGGGTCTGCACCTGGGTGCGGTTCAGCACATAAAACACCAGGATGGCCCCGCAAGCCAGCAGCACGGGCCAGGCCAGCGGTGGCACCCCGCTGCGAGCAGTGCGAATGCGCGCACCGGCCCACAAGGCACTGCCTGCCAGCACGGCAGCGGCCAGGTAGATGCCGGGATACCCCAGGGCCATGACCTGCACCATGCGGCTTGCCACAGGTTCGCCGGGCATGGCACGTTTGGCGGCATTGGTGTTGGGCATGACATGCCCGAACGCGTGCATGGCATAAGCCGACCAGCAAGCCAGTGGCAAGGCCAGCAGCACGGCCGCCGCCACGAAAAGGCCCCAGCGCCGGGTGGGCGCCCAAGGCGCGCTCAGGCGGTGCCACTGCCACAGCAAGAACGGCCCACCCACCGCGAACAGCAGCACGAACTCGGGCCGCAGCAAAGGCCCCACCCCCATGCACAAGGCCGCACCCAGCACGGTGGCCGGCGTGGCACGTCGAGGCACCAGCAGCAGGGCCTGGGCCAGCAGCCAGCCCCCGGCCAGCAGGGCTTCCATGCCCGAAAACGCCCAGTAACAGAAGTAAGGAGACGCCACGAACAGGCACAGCACCCACGGCGCTTGCGAAGCCGCCGCGCCCTCGCCTGGCCAATCGGCCTCCAGCCGCCGAACGAAGTGCCACAGCACCGCGAGCGTGAAGCCCAGGCTCAGCACCGTCAGCAGCTTGCCACCCAACCACCAATCGGCCGCCCAGCCGGCAATGCCTGCCAGCATCAAGACCCAGGCGGGCGATGTATCGCCGTTGCTGAGCTGGCCCTGGAACATGAAACCCTGGCCTTGCGCCACATGCCGGGCGTATTCGAGGTGGATGTAAGCGTCGTCTTCCCAGTAGCCCCAGGTGTGCCAGAACCAGAAGACCAGCCAACAGGCCATGAATGCGGCGGCCCACGGCCGCCCGCGTTTGTCGTTCACCATGAGATGTCCCTGTCGATTTATTGTGGGTCGACCTTACACCGAGACACCGCTCAGGGCCATAGGGCGGCAACTTCCCCCTTTCAGGCGGGTAGCAGACCACTCAGGGTGAAGGTGCTGCCACGACCTGGCCTTGAAGCCACGGCAATGTCACAGCCCAGGTAGGTGGCCTGCGCGCGCGCGATGGCCAGCCCCAGGCCGTGGCTGTCACGGCCGTGCTGGTCGTCGAAGCTGCGGTAGGCATCAAACAGCTGAGCCAGGCGCTGGGGCTCGATGCCCACGCCGTTGTCACGCACCTCGATGCACAGGGCCATGCCGGTGGCGTGGCCCTGCGTGGGGTCGCACGGGCGCCAGCGGGTGCCCACATACACCCGCTGTCCCTGGCTGTGCTTGATCGCATTGCTCAGCAGGTTCTGCACCACCGACTCCAGCATGCGGCGGTCGGCCAGCACGCGGTGGCCCCCGGTGCGGGCCACGTGCAGTTGCACGCCACGGGCCTGCGCGTCAGGGCTCAGGAGGGCCTGAACGCCGGCCAGCAGTTCGGCCACGTCCACCGGCACCAGGTTCACGGTCAGCGTGCCCGACTGCAGGCGCGACAGCTCCAGCAGGCGGCTGATCTGGTGGTGCACGGCACTGGCCGCGGACTCGATCTTGTCAAGGGTCTGCCTGAGCTTGTCTTCGCCCAGCACCTGCAGGTTGGCGTGGCGCAGAAAGCCGGTGTACAGGGTGATGGCGCGCACGGGCTGCTTGAGGTCGTGGCTGACACCGGCCAGGAACAGGCCCTTGGTGCG
>JBEGRT010000102.1:0-2916 GCA_041180305.1 Pseudomonadota bacterium | reverse complement strand
CACCCTCTTAGCTGTCCTACTTGCAGGGGGAGCTTGCGATTCACACGGATGGCCTTCCCAGGACCTGGCGGTATGTGTCCAGGTACCACCCCACCAGAGCCAGCGCACGCAGCATCGTCTTGTGCTCGATCTCGGCCGACTGACACGGCTGGAACTGACCGAGAAGCGCAGCCAGACGCAGGACATGCTCAGGGGCCCTGGAAGCGAAACCGCGAATGCTGCCGTAGGGCCCGTCGACCGACTGCAAGCGCTCGACCTCACGACAAAAGTCGCTCCACGCCTTTGCCGCCGGCGCAGCACACCGCACAACCCGCGGCCCGAAGCCCTCGACAAGATCCTCCCAGGAAGCCTCCAGCCGCTCGGCAAGGGCTGCGCTCAGCCAGGTCGTTGCGTGAGTGCTCAGAGCATCATGCGCAGCAGGCGGCAGGCTGAAAGTCGGCGGAGTGAAGGCCACCAGGCAACGCGGCAACACGCCGACGTTGTGCGCGTGCTCCGCCCCGAGATCCTCCCGCAGCGATCCGAACGATTCGTTCGTCATCGCCAACGACAACGTGAAGCGGGGCGCCTGGACACGCCGCACGTCTGAGCCCGAGGCCTGGGCGCGGAGCGTGATGCCATCCCAGAGGTCATTCAACAGCACCGGGTCGCGCAGCACACCGCTTTGAGCGAGGGCCTGAGCATCGTCGATATGCAGGCCGCAGAAAGGGCTGTGACGGCTCAGGCCGTCGCGAATGCCGGCGGCAGTCGACTGATTCGAGAAGAACAGGTGGGGCGAGACGGGCTGGAGCGGCTCGGGTGCGTCATGGCCCGCACGGGTGTCCGCCTCCCACAGCTGTCGTCGGTCCGCGTAGCTGCTGCTTTCGATTTGTGCGACTTCCGCCAGCTCATCGCGCTTGTCACGCAGCGCCTTCATCAGGAACCGATCATCGATGGACAAGCAGTCGCCGGGTC
The DNA here is from genome assembly GCA_041180305.1 of Pseudomonadota bacterium. Classification (GTDB taxonomy): domain Bacteria; phylum Pseudomonadota; class Gammaproteobacteria; order Burkholderiales; family Burkholderiaceae_C; genus Aquabacterium. The sequence goes on along the minus strand of JBEGRT010000102.1, from coordinate 1,965 downwards.
CGACCACAGTGAGCAGGTACAAGCTGCAGGGAAAAACTCGCTGAAGGGGTGATTCGACCTGGATGCCCGCCTGAAGAGCCAAGGACAGCGCATTCAGAACGTGAGCGCCAATCAGCGGCACAGGCGCATGGGTGTGTGTCCAGATCTCCAGGATCGCCGCTTGCATCTCCGCCGGAAACGCGCGAACAGGATAGCCCTGAGGATTGTGCGCCGCCAAAAGACGGCTGAATTCGGCCTGTTCGAATCGCTCGACAGGCGAACCATGACGGCCTCCAAGCCCAGACTGCGGTCGGGCACTCGTGCTCGGATGATCGACCTTGTTGCAGGGTGCGCCAAAGCGACCCGAAGGATTCAGGTTCATGAGGAGATCCGTACTGGAGAACAAGACTCCCCAGGGCGGATCTGCTCTTTCAGGCCCTCATGCAGAAGAGGGCGAAGAACGATCTGTTGGGGAAGAAAACAGCGATCGGGGACGACCACCTGACGTTTCCGAATCATAGAGTTCAAACAAAAAATTTGTAAAACCATTATTTTTATATTGACAAAGCAAGTTATTTGGATAAAAATTAATATGCCAGTAGCTGAGAAATAATCAGCAAAATAATATTATATTTAAAGTACACCAAGCAAATTCAGGCCGCAAAAACCTTGCTGATTTGCATCAAAATAATAATCAAAGTATCCGAAATACATTTCAAGGCAGCGGTTGAAAATAAATTCCATGCCGGCACAGGCCGTTGACGCCGGCAGCGACACACCATGGCAAACGCGCTGAGCCACCCCGACCAGCGTGATAAACCACCGATTGGCTGCATGTCAGGCATAGGTTTTGTCGGCCTTTTTTGATAAATCTGGCAGCTCCTGAACAGGCCCGCTACCCATGCCCGACATCACCGACTCGCCCCCGCCTGCCGTCGCTCGCGACATCGCCGCCTTACGCGCCCACCTCGACCAGCGTGTTCCCCCGAAGCAGCCCGGCCAGAACCTGCTGATCGCCACCTGGAATCTGCGCGCCTTCGCTTCCCTTACCCGCGAATGGACCGCCAGCGCCAAGGCCTCACCGAAGCGTGACCTGCGTGCGCTGCTGGCCATCGGCGAGATCCTGCGGCGCTTCGATGTCATCGCCCTCCAGGAGGTCAAGGGCGACCTGCGCGCGCTGCGCGACCTGATGCGCTGGCTCGGCGACGACTGGGCCTTCCTGATGACGGACGTGACCCAGGGCGCCTCGGGCAACGACGAGCGCATGGCTTTCCTCTACGACGCCTCTCGGCTCAAGCCCTCCGGCCTGGCCTGCGAGCTGGTGGTGCCCCAGGAGTGGCTCCAGGAGGTCGGGGCTGATGCGCTGCAGCGCCAGTTCGCGCGCACGCCCTACGCCGTCAGCTTCCGCGCCGGCGCCACCACCTTCATTCTCGTGACGCTGCATGTCATGTACGGCAGCGACAGCAGCAGCCGCGTTCCCGAACTCAAGGCCATCGCGCGCTGGATGCGCGACTGGGCCGACCAGACCAGCGACTGGGCGCAGAACCTGCTCGTCCTGGGCGACTTCAACATCGATCGTCAGGGCGATCAGCTCTGGCAGGCCTTCACCTCCACCGGCCTGACCGTGCCCGATGTGCTCAACCAGGTTCCCCGCACGCTCTTCTCCGATCCTGACCGGCCCGATCAGAGCTCGTTCTATGACCAGATCGCCTGGTTCACGAATGCCAAGGGCCAGCAGCAGATTCACGCCCGCTTTCGCCAGGCAGGCCATGTCGACTTCACCCCCTTCGTCTACACCGAGCAGAAGATGACACGGCTCGCCCTGTCGTACCGCATTTCCGATCATTTCCCGCTCTGGGCCGAGTTCGCGCTCTGAACCGGACTGCCTCAGGTGGCTTGGGCGCTGGCCCTGCGTATCTTCGTGGTCTTGAGCGCCGGCGCAGCCGCCTCGGGCGTGCGGATCACCAGCCCTTCGGGCACCAGCGG
>JBEGRT010000101.1:0-5034 GCA_041180305.1 Pseudomonadota bacterium | reverse complement strand
TGTAGCGGCTGCCGTCGGGCTGGGTCAGGCCATCGAGTCGGAACTTGACCACCTTGCCGGGGAAAAGGCCCAGGCCAGGGGTGTCCTGTTCTTCGGAGTGGTCGAGCAGCATCTGCATGCCCACGCACACGCCCATCAGGGGCTTGTTGGCGGCCGCGTCGAGCACGGCGCCCAGCAGGCCACCGCCATGGGCTTCGCGCAGTTCGCGCATGCAATCACGCATGGCGCCCTGCCCCGGCAGCACCACGCGCTCGGCCTGGTGCACCACCTCGGGGTCGTTGGTGACCACCACATTCAGGCCCAGACCTTCGGCGGCATGCTGCACGGCCTGAGAGACCGAGCGCAGGTTGCCCATGCCGTAGTCGATGACGGCCACGCTTGCTTGTTGGCTCATGGTTCAGCGCACAGGAAAAGTCAGAGCGAGCCCTTGGTGGAGGGGATCACGCCCGCCATGCGCGGGTCACGCTCGAGGGCGGCACGCAATGCACGGGCAAAGGCCTTGAAGATGGTCTCGCACTGGTGGTGCGCATTCACCCCACGCAGGTTGTCGATGTGCAGGGTGACGCCGGCATGGTTCACGAAGCCCTGGAAGAACTCGAACGTGAGCTGGGTGTCGAACTGGCCGATGGAACCGCTGGTGAAGTGCACGTCCATGGTCAGGCCCGGACGGCCGGAAAAGTCGATCACCACACGCGACAGGGCCTCGTCGAGCGGCACGTAGGCATGGCCGTAGCGGCGGATGCCTTTCTTGTCGCCCACGGCCTTGGCCACGGCCTGCCCCAGGGTGATGCCCACGTCTTCGACCGTGTGGTGACCGTCGATGTGCAGATCACCCACGGCATGGATGTCGAGGTCGATCAGCCCGTGGCGGGCGATCTGGTCGAGCATGTGGTCGAAAAAGCCGATGCCGGTGTGCAGCTTGGCCTGCCCGGTGCCGTCAAGGTTGACCTTGGCGGTGATCTGGGTTTCGGCGGTGTGGCGGGTGACTTCGGCCACGCGGGCCTCGCAGGCAGTGCCTGCGACCGGGTCGGTTGCGTTCATGCGGCGTTGAGGGACAAGGGTTCGCGCAGCAGGTCGGCCAGGGCCGCGATCTGCGCGTCATTTTCCGCGGGCGTGCCCACGGTCAGACGGAGACAGTTTGCCAGCAAAGGATGCAGGGCGGACACATTCTTGATGAGGATGCCCCGCGCCTTGAGGGCGGCAAAGGTGCCCGCGGCATCGGCCACGCGCACCAGGATCATGTTGGCCTGGCTGGGGTAGGCCCTGGCGCCGGGCATGGTGGCCAGGGCGGCCATCAGGCGTTCGCGCTCGTGCTTGATGACTTCAGCCTGGCGGGCGAATTCGTCGGCGTGCTCCAGGGCGAACAGGGCCGCCTCGAGGTTCAGCACGCTCACGTTGTAGGGCGGGCGCACCTTTTCGACCTGCTCGATCAGATCGGCGCGGCCCACCATGTAGCCCAGGCGCACACCAGCCAGGCCGAACTTCGACAGCGTGCGCATCAGCAGCACATGCGGCTGGCTGGCCAGCTTGTCGAACCAGGAACGGCTGGCAAAGGGCTGGTAGGCCTCGTCGATCACGACCAGGCCGGTGCCATTGGCGGCCACAGCATCGACCACGGCCTGCATGGCGGCTTCGTCCCACAGGTTGGCGGTGGGGTTGTTCGGGTAGGCCAGATAGGTCAGCGCCGGGCGGTGTTCGCGCACAGCGGCCAGCATGGCGGCGGTGTCGAGTTCGAAATCTGCGGTGAGTGGCACACCCACGAACTTCATGCCGCTCTGCTTCGCGAAGGCTTCGTACATCACAAAGCCCGGCAGGGGCGCCAGGGCCACGGCGCCAGGGCGCGCGCAGGCCACCGACAGCAGCGAGATCAGTTCATCAGAGCCATTGCCCAGCACCAGGCCCATGTCGGCCGGCACGCCGGCGTGGGCGCGCAGGGCCTTGTGCAGGTCGAACATGCGGGTGCCGGGGTAGCGGTTCAGGGCCACACGGCCCAGGCGCTCGCCCAGGGCGGCCTGCAGGTGCGGCGGCAGCTCGAAGGGGTTCTCCATCGCGTCGAGCTTGATGAAACCCGCAGCGCTTTGCACCACATAGGCGTGCATGGCCAGCACGTCAGGGCGGAAAGTGCTCAGCAAAGAGGTGTCGGAACTCATGGCGAGATTGTCTCACGGGGGCAACCCTTGCCCCGAACACCACCCGGCAAGGCCCCTGCGCCGCGGTCAGTCAAGCGCTGATGTCACACATGCTTTCACATGGCGCAATGAGTCAATGCCGCGTCAGATTCAGGCACTGACATTAAATGCTGTTGGCGGCACGATCCGCTCGCTCTGAACCACGGGCCACCCGGCTCGAATCAGGGTGACCGGGGCCATCCGGTCCATCACACAAACCCTCTTGGAGTTTCCCATGCGCACTGTCACCAAGTTCCTGGCCGCCGCCGCCATCGCCGCCGTGTCGATCTCGTCCAACGCTGCCATCGTCAGCTGGACGGGCACCCTCGGCAGCTCGAAGCTGCAGTTCTACCCCACCAATGGCGTGGACGGCTCGGCCCTGATCATCAGCGGCATCAGCACCTCGACCTGCAGCCTGGCTGCCTTCGGCGGCAAGTACGTGACCGTGGCCGCCGACAACGTGGCCAACACCATCGGCGTGTCTGACAGCCTGGCCATGCTGACCGCCGCGAAGACCGCCGGCGCTACCGTGACCATCACATTCGACACGTCGGCCACCACCTGCCCGATCCTGTCGATCACCCGCTGATCTGAGCGGCATGACACGGCGCACGCCGTGTCGCCCGCACCCGTGTCACGTGGCGAACCGCCGTGACCTCACGCCCCGCACTCGTCAGAGCCGGGGCGTTCTTGTTGACGCGCAGTCTTCAATCATCTTGAACGCACACCGGTGCCGCTGCCCCAAGCCGGTAAGCCAGGGGTGTGCACCCTGTCCAGCGACGCACGGCACGGTGAAAGGAGCTGAGCTCGGCGTAACCGGCCTCAGCAGCGATGTCGGCCACAGGCCGGCGGCTGTGGCGCAAGTGCTCTAGCGCCCGGACCTGCCGCACCTCAGCCACCAGCTCACGAAAACCGGTCTGATGCGCGGCCAATCGGCGCTGCAACTGGCGAACGCCCGGGCTGCCGAAGCCCCCAAGCCCGCTCAGACGAGGCGCCACCGACGTCAAGGTGGGTGGCAGGCCTGCGTCGAGGTCGCCACGGATGAACCCGCGGATCGCATCAAGCAGTTTCGCATTGGCCAGCTGCAGGGGATGGAGCAGCGTGCGAGTCTCCTGAGCCACCAGCTGGTGGACCGACGGGCTGCTGCAAGGGTTGGGACGTCTCAACCCCGAAACGTCGAAGCATTCGCTGTAAACGGCTGCGCCAAACCTCACCGGAATGCCAGCGTCGCGCCATGTGGCGGCCAGGGCAGCGTTCGGGCCACATGGCAAAGCCACCTGCGTCCAATCTGACACGCGTCCACCGCAGCCCTCCAGCAGCACCTGTCGGCACCCCAGCACAAAGGCCCAGAAGACGGGCCCGAGGCCATGGGAATCGGCATGGGCCGTGAGCTCCGAGGTGCCTCGACCATGCAGCATCACCGACACTCCCACACATGCCAGAGATTGCCAGGCAAGGTCGAATTCAAGCCCCGCCAGGGCACTGGGCGCCGTCATGAGGCCATACCCCACCGAGCCCCAATGGGCCAGGCCGACACGGCGCGCCAGACGCCAGGCCTCGGATGCCGCGTCAGGCGCTGGATGCCATGCACTCAGGAAGGCTTGCAGGTGCGCACTGCGACCGGTCTGCGAGGCAGGCCTCGCGAGGCTGTTCCGCCAGGCCTGTGCCGCCGCGAGAAGACCCTCGCAGGACCGCCCTCGCGACGTGGCGATTTCAAAGGCCTGCCGAATCACGGCAGACACGAAGCCAATCTCCAACGGCGCGTTGGACAGCGTCTGGCTCAAGACATTCCCCCCTGTGTGACCGAATGTCAGGTCACGAATGACATGGCATCGGCGCCCACCTCATGAACGGGTGAACTGCCGAGGCAAGGCCATTGTAGGGACCGGGCCTGCGATGCCAGCGGGGGCCGCGGCGGGGTTACCGCCTGTTGCAATGGTGTGGCGCGGAACCGATCCTTCGGGCCCGTGACCGCCCGAGATTCAGCGCTTGAGCCGGAACTCGGCCGCCTGCGCGTGGGCCTGCAGGCCTTCACCGTAGGCCAGCACGGCCGCGGTCTTGCCCAGCACCTGGGCACCGGCTTCGCTGACCTCGATCAGGCTGCTGCGCTTCTGGAAGTCGTACACGCCCAGTGGCGAGCTGAAGCGGGCCGTGCCCGAGGTGGGCAGCACGTGGTTGGGCCCTGCGCAGTAGTCGCCCAGGCTTTCGCTGGTGTAGGCGCCCAGGAAGATGGCGCCGGCGTGCTTGAGCAGGGGCTCCCAGCGGTGCGGGTCGTTGCTGGACACTTCGAGGTGTTCGGGCGCGATGCGGTTGCTGATCTCGCAGGCCTCGGCCATGTCGCGGGTCAGGATCAGGGCGCCACGGCCTTCCAGCGACGCGCGGATGATGTCGGCGCGGGGCATGGTGGGCAGCAGGCGGTCGATCTCGGCCTGCACGCGGGCGATGTAGGCGGCATCGGGGCACAGCAGGATGCTCTGCGCCAGTTCGTCGTGCTCGGCCTGGCTGAACAGGTCCATGGCCACCCAGTCGGGCGGCGTGGTGCCGTCGGCCAGCACCAGGATCTCGCTGGGGCCCGCGATCATGTCGATGCCCACGGTGCCGAACACGTGCTTCTTGGCGCTGGCCACGTAGGCATTGCCCGGGCCGGTGATCTTGTCGACCTTGGGCACCGTGGCCGTGCCATAGGCCAGCGCGGCCACAGCCTGGGCGCCACCGATGGTGAAGGCGCGGCTGACACCGGCCACATAGGCGGCGGCCAGCACCAGCGGGTTCTTTTCGCCCCGGGGCGTGGGCACGACCATGATGATCTCGTCCACACCGGCCACGTGCGCCGGGATGGCGTTCATCAGCACCGACGAGGGGTAGG
>JBEGRT010000100.1:0-4268 GCA_041180305.1 Pseudomonadota bacterium | reverse complement strand
CCGGCGGGGCCTGGCAGGCCCAGCCCACCGCCCGGGCCGTGTGGCAGGAAACCCTGAAGCTGGTCACCGCCTTCACCCTGTCGCATTCGCTGACCCTGACCGTGGCCGTGATGGGCTGGTGGAACCCGCCCGACCGCTGGGTGGAATCGCTGATCGCGCTCAGCGTGCTGCTGACCGCCGCCGACAACCTGCGCCCCCTGCTGCCCGGCCCACGGTGGGTGCTGGTGGCCGTGTTCGGGCTGGTGCATGGTTTCGGTTTCGCCGGGGCGCTGCACGAATCGGGCTTGCTGGGCGAGCAGCTGCTGTGGCCGCTGCTGGGCTTCAACCTGGGGGTCGAGCTGGGCCAGCTCATGCTGATCGGCATCACCTTGCCGCTGGCCCTGTGGTGGCGGCACCACCCGGCCTACGCCTGGGTGGCCGTGCGGGGCGGGTCGGTGGCTGTGGCCGCGGCCGCCTGCGTGTGGCTGGTCGAACGCAGCACCGACACCACCCTCGTGGCCTGGGTGTCACGCTGGAGCGCCTGAGTCAGGGGGGGCGCCGGCTTGAATGTGCAACGAACCCATTTGATAATGGGTGCAGCAGCACGTTCCCACCATGCCCGAGACACCCCCCAGCCCCACCGATCAGGACCAGCTCCTGGAACAAGCACTGGCCGACGTGCTCAAGCCTCTGGCCCGACTGGCGGTGGACCACGGCCTGCGCCACGGCAATGTCGAAGAACTGCTGCGTCACAGCTTCGTCGAAGCCGCGCGCGAAAGCATCCGCGAACAGCACCCTGATGTGCTGGCTCACCGCATGGTCAGCCGCATCAGCACCATCACCGGCATCAACCGGCGTGAAGTGACCCGCCTGGTGCAATCGGGCGACGAACGCCAGCGCGTGCGCCCCTCGATCGCCTCGGAAGTGTTCACCCGCTGGGTGGGCGAACGCCAGTACCGCCACCGCAATGGCCAGACCCGTGCCCTGCCGCGCCAGGGCGAAGCGCCCAGCTTCGAAAGCCTGGCCCAGTCGGTCACGCGGGATGTGCACCCGCGCTCGATCCTGGACGAACTGCTGCGGCTCGAACTGGTCCGGCTGGACCCGGACACCGACACCGTGCACCTGACGCGCGAGGCCTTCGTGCCCAAGGGCGATCGGGTTCGCCTGCTGTCCCTGTTGGCCCAGAACGTGGGCGACCACCTGGCTGCGGCCGCGGCCAACGTGCAGCACCAGGACGACACCCCGCACTTCGAACAAGCCCTGTGGGCGCGTGAAATTTCTCCTGAATCGGCGGCGCGCATCAAACCGATGCTGCGCCAGCAATGGCAAGGTCTGCTCAAGCTGCTGACACCTGAATTGCAGGCCCTGATCGACGAAGACGCTGCCGAAGGCCGCGAACGCACCCACCGGCTGCGCATCGGCCTGTTCAGCTACACCGCACCGGCAGACGATGAAGCCGCCCCCCCGACCCTCTGAGGCCCCATGCATTTCAAGAAACTGATCCTTGCGCCCCTGGCACTGAGCAGCCTGTTGTGGCTGAGTGCCTGCGGCGGCGGCTCGACCACCGCCAGCAATGGCAGCGGCATCGGCAGCGGTGGCACGGGTTCGTACACCACTGGCTCGATCTCGGGTTTCGGCTCGATCATCGTCAACGGCGTGCGCTACGACAACAGCAGCGTGGGCACGGTCTCACTCGATGGTGACAGCAGCACCTCTCTGGCCCTGGGCATGGTCGTGACCGTCAGCGGTGGTGCCACCAGCACCAGTGCCAGCGGTCAGACCGTGGCGCAGGCCGACAGCGTGCAGGTGGGCTACGAACTGCTGGGGCCCGTGGCCTCGGTCGATGTGCCCAACAGTCGCCTGAGCGTGCTGGGCCAGACCGTCAAGATCACGGCCGACACCTTCTACGACGACGACAACACCCAGGGCATCAATGGCCTGGGCGCTTCGGATTGCGAACTGGTCAAGGTGTACGGCTTCCCCGCCGACACCACCTACACGGCCACCCGCGTCGAATGCGTGGCCCTGTCCGCCTTCAATGCGCTCAGCGGCGACAACAAGACCTACCGCGTGCGGGGCAAGGTCAGCGCAGCCAACAGCGCCTCGTTGACGATCAACAACCAGGCCTACTCTCTGGGCATGGGTGTCAGCGCCCCCACCGTGGGCAGCTTCGTGCGCCTGCGCCTGGCACCCACCGGCGCCAGCAGCCCCTGGACGGTGGTGCGTGTCAGCGGCGAAACCCGCAGCTTCTCGGAGCGCCGCGAAGGGCGCGCCGAGGGCCTGGTGGCGCACTACAGCGTCAGCGGCAGCTCGGGCAGCTCGGGCAGCTTCGACATCAACGGCGTGCCAGCGCAGTTCAGCAGCAGCACACGCCGCGAACCGACCTCGCTGAACTTGAGCAATGGCGTGCGCGTGGAAGTCGAGGGCTCGATCCAGAACGGCGTGCTGGTGGCCAGCAAGATCAGCCTGGAAACCGACAGCAACGAAGGCCCTGGAGACACGGAAGGCACCCGCGAGATCGAGCTGCATGGCACCATCCGCGCAGACTCGATCAACACCACGCTCAACACCCTGAAGCTGCGCGTCTACAACGGCACCGACATCAGCATCCGGTGGTCGGACGCCCAGACCCAGTTCGATCTGGGCGCAGCGGGCAGCACCGAAGCAGGGCTCGGCGCCGTGGGCAACCGGGTGGTCGAGATCAAGGGCGTTCGCGACCGCAACGGCAGTGTCGTGCTGGCGGCCAAGATCAAGACCGAATGAGCCAGGACACGCTGTACCCCCACCTGCTCAGCCCCCTGCACCTCGGCCACACCACGCTGCGCAACCGCGTGCTGATGGGCTCGATGCACACGGGCCTGGAAGACGCCCGTGAGCTGAGCAAGCTGGCCGCCTACTTCCGCGAACGCGCCGAAGGCGGCGTGGGCCTGATCGTGACCGGCGGCTTCGCGCCCAACATGGCGGGCTGGGTCAAGCCCTTCGCGGGCATGATGGCCAGCGACCGCGCCGTGCAGCGCCACCGCACCGTCACGCAGGCCGTGCACGAAGCCGGCGGCCGCATCGCGCTGCAGATCCTGCACACGGGCCGCTACGCCTACCACCCGCTGGCGGTGGCGCCCTCGGCCATCCAGTCGCCCATTTCCATGTTCAAGCCCTGGGCCCTGTCGGCCCGTGGCGTGCAACGGCAGATCCAGGCCTTTGTCGATTGCGCCCGCCGCGCGCGCGAGGCCGGTTACGACGGGGTCGAGATCATGGGCTCCGAGGGCTACCTGATCAACCAGTTCCTGGCCCGCCACACCAACCAGCGCCGCGACGCCTGGGGCGGTGACTACAGCCAGCGCATGCGCCTGCCGCTGGAGATCATGGCCCGCACCCGTGAGGCCGTGGGCCCTGATTTCATCGTCATCTACCGCCTGTCGATGATCGACCTGGTGCCCGATGGCGGCACCTGGAACGAGGCCGTGCAGCTGGGCGAAGGCATTGCGCGCGCAGGCGCCAGCCTGATCAACACCGGCATCGGCTGGCACGAGGCGCGCATCCCGACCATCGCCACCAGCGTGCCGCGTGCGGCCTTTGCCTGGGTCACGCAGAAGATGCGGGCCGAGCTGCGCGCCCGCGGCATCGACACGCCGCTGGTCACCTCCAACCGCATCAACACGCCCGAGGTGGCCGAGCAGGTGCTGGCCGACGGCTGCGCCGACATGGTCTCGATGGCACGCCCGCTGCTGGCCGACCCGCACTTCGTCAAGAAGGCGGCCGAGGGCCGCGCACAGGACATCAACACCTGCATCGCGTGCAACCAGGCCTGCCTGGACCACGTGTTCCTGAACCGCACGGCCAGCTGCCTGGTCAACCCCCGCGCCTGCCGCGAGACCGAGCTGAAGTTCCGCCGCACGCCGCAGCGCAAGCGCATTGCCGTGGTGGGCGCGGGCCCGGCCGGCCTGACCGCAGCCACCCTGCTGGCCGAGCGCGGCCACGAGGTACACCTGTTCGAGCAGCAGGCCCAGCTGGGCGGCCAGCTGAACATGGCCCGCCAGGTGCCCGGCAAGGAAGAGTTCGACGAGATGCTGCGCTACCTGGCGCGGCGCGTCGAGCAGACCGGGGTGCACCTGCACCTGGGCGTGCAGGCCGATGCCGACCTGCTGGCCCCTTACGACGAGGTGGTGCTGGCCACGGGCGTGGTGCCACGCAACCCGCGCATCCCCGGGCAGGAGCATCCCAAGGTGCTGAACTACCTCGACGTGCTGCTGCACCGCCGTGTGGTGGGCCACAAGGTGGCCGTGATCGGC